>JANMGN010000520.1:0-4023 GCA_031374645.1 Chitinophagales bacterium
TTGCAAGTGTAGATGAATACCTCGAAAGTTTAGAGATGGAATTAGATGTAATCAGTGCAGATAAATTTACAATTCCACGCATTGCTCAAATTACACATAAAACCAACCAATTTAACCTAACAACACAACGCTACGAAGAAAGTGATATTCACAATTTTATTGCTCAAAACGCATTGGTCAATTGCCTTTCCGTAAAAGACAAATTTGGCGACAACGGCATCACAGTTGTATCTATTATTACCATAAAAAATGATACTGCTGATATAGATAGTTTCTTACTGAGTTGTAGGATTTTAGGTCGTGGCGTAGAGAACGCTTACATCGATTTTTTAATCAATCAATTGCACGATAAAGGCATAAAAACACTAACCGCTCGTTTTATTCCCACTCAAAAAAATCGACAAACAGAGTTTTTTTACGAAAAAAATGACTTTAACTTAGCAGAAACGTTAGACAATGGCGAAAAACAATACATTTTAGATATTAAAGAAAAAAGACAAATTAAAAACTATTATAAATTTAAAATAAGTAATACTAATGATTAAATCAACAGTGAAAAGTGTAATGGCAGAAGTTTTTGAGATAGACCAAAACTCAATCAATGACGATGCTTCGCAAAAAACAATTTCTGAGTGGGATTCTTTACAACACCTAAATCTAATGGTCGAGTTAGAAGATAAATTTGATATTTCTTTTGAACCTGAAGAAATTGGTGACATGACTACCTTAGAAAAAATCGTTGAAAATATCGAAAAACTCAGAGCATGATAAATCTAATCAACTTATCAGATAAAAATATTCTAATCACTGGAG
Organism: Chitinophagales bacterium; assembly: GCA_031374645.1. GTDB lineage: Bacteria > Bacteroidota > Bacteroidia > Chitinophagales > Saprospiraceae > CANHEE01. The sequence continues at coordinate 814 of JANMGN010000520.1, forward strand.
CTTCGTCTGGCATAGGACGAGCAGCAGCGATTTTGTGCAGTCAATTAGGTGCAAATGTGATTTTAGTCGCTCGAAACGAAGAAAAATTACAAGAAACACTTTCTTTAATGGAAAACGGAAAACACCTGATTTTCGCTATGAGTGTAACCGATTACGACAAAATTGACGGAATTGTAACAGAAGCTGTAAATGTAAATGGCAAAATTGACGGTTTTATCCACAGCGCTGGTATGGAAATGACACGCCCTTTGAAGATATTGAAAACCGAAATGTTGCAAGAAACTTTTGCTGTCAATGTCTTCGCTGGCTTTGAGTTTGCCAAAGCAATTACAAAAAATAAAAATGTAAACGAAGGAGCAAGTCTTGTTTTCATATCTTCTATCGTAGGAATGTACGGACAAGCGGGCAAAATCGCTTACAGCGCAAGCAAAGGAGCATTGGTATCAGGCTGTAAATCTATGGCACTGGAATTTGCCTCTCGAAACATACGAGTAAATAGCATTTTACCAGCATTGGTAGAAACCGAAATGTCGAGCCAAATCATGGAAAATATCGGCGAAGAAGGCAAAGCAAGCGTACTAAAAATGCACCCGCTTGGTTTTGGAAAAGTAGAAGATGTCGCAAATGCTTGCGCATATTTTTTGTCCAATACAAGCCGTTGGGTAACAGGAACAAATTTTATCATTGATGGTGGCTATTCAGCTGCATAAAACCATAACAAATGCGATTCATCAGATTAAAAGCAAAAAAAGTATTCAAGTTAATCGGTCTAGATATTCTTTCAACAAAATTGTGGTTTAAATACCTCGGTCTTAAAAATGGAATCAGTATCAAATACTTAGACAGGACAATTGAACTGACTAAAAATAAAGACAAAATTATCATTGCAAAAGGGGAATCTTTCTTCGGGTCAATTGGAATAGTTGTACGTGACTTTCAAAATTTTTTTGAAACCGTAAAACCAATAAAAGCAAGCGATGGTAACAATGTAATAGACTTTTCAGTACCTAAATTTCACCAATCATTTCGAAATAACGACGAATTTTTTTTTCATGATATTTGCGAACCCATTACAGTTACTGACATTTACACTACTGTCTTTCCATTGCAAGAAGGAAATGTCGTTTTTGACATAGGCGCATACTGTGGTACACAAACAGTTTACTTTTCACGCCTCGTTGGCAACACGGGAAGAGTTTTAGCCTTTGAACCAGATAAAACTACCTTTCAATCGCTGAAAACCAATATCGAAAAACATAATCTTAGCAACACCAGAATACTCAATGTTGGTATCTTCTCACATGATGGCGAAGTAAGATTTAGTGGACAAAGCAGTATGGGGTCTTCTATTGACGACACTGGAACAATATCTATTCAAGTCAATACTTTGGCAACAGTATGCCAAGAAAATAGTATTTCTAAAATTGACTTTATCAAAATGGATATTGAAGGAGCAGAAATTGACGTATTAGAGTCGAGTATAGAAGTTATCAAAAAATTCAAACCTTGTTTCATCATTGAACCACACTTTAAAAATGGGGTTCTTAATGATACTGAAATGCTAACCATATTCAAACAATTGGATTATGGCGTTAAAATACTAAAACAAGGCGAATTTGATTATCAACCACTAATTTATGCTTTCCCTAATAAATAATGAAAAATCTAATCATAATTGGTGCAGGCGATTGGGGCTTAGAAGTATGGTCGTGGCTCGAGCAGGCAAATGGCTTTGGAGTAGAGTGGCGATTTAAGGGCTTTTTAGATAGCAACCAAAATGCCATACAAAATATAAATTTTTGTGATGCCAAAGTCTTAGGAAACGAGGACTCTTACGAAGTACAAGACGATGACATTTTTATATGCACTATCGCAAATACTGCTGTAAAAGAAAAGATAATAAACAAAATTATTGTAAAAAACGGCACCTTTACCAATTTAGTTCACAAATCTGTCTTATTTTTCAAAAATGTTACACTCGGAAAAGGAATTGTCCTTTCTCCAAACTGTGTCGTAAGTAATAATGTAAGAATAGGTAATCATGTCAATATCAATCTTTGCTGCACCCTTGGACATGATGCTCAGATTGGCAATTTTTGCCAAATCAATAGTCAATGCGACATCACAGGACACGTAAAGATTGGAAATAATGTATTTATTGGATCAAGTGTAACTATTATCCCGAAAGTAAAAATTGGGAACGACGTAAAAATTGGAGCAGGAAGTGTAGTGCTGCGCTCCATAAAAGACAGTAAAAGCGTTTTTGGTAATCCTGCCAAAGAAATAATGTAAACAATCCTATGATAGCACTCTCTCTTCCGAATATATCGGGCAACGAATGGACATACGTAAAAGACTGCCTCGATACAGGTTGGATTTCATCAGTAGGTGCGTATGTAACACAATTTGAGCAAATGGTCGCTGATTTTGCAGGTGCAAAATATGGCATTGCTGCTTCAAATGGTACTTCTGCAATACATATTGCCTTAGAATTAGCAGGCATCGAAGAAGGCGATTTGGTTATTTTGCCTAATATTACGTTTATTGCAAGTGCAAATGCCATAAAATATACAGGTGCGGACTTAATTTTGATGGACGTTGATGCCAATACTTGGCAAATAGATTTAGATGTTTTAGAGGATTTTTTGAAAAATAAAACCTACTATAAAAAAAATAAAACCTATTTGCGCTCCACGCATCAATGTGTAAAAGGCATAATGCCTGTACACGTTTTGGGTAATATGTGCGACATGGAACGCCTGATGTCGCTTGCAAAACAGTATTGTCTGACAGTAGTAGAAGATTCTACCGAAGCCTTAGGGTCAAGTTTTAAAGGCAAAGGAGCTGGTACATTTGGCACGTTTGGTACGTTTAGTTTCAACGGAAATAAAATAATCAGCACTGGTGGCGGCGGTGTTATCGTTACAGATGATGAAGTTTTAGCTAAAAAAGCAAAACACATTACCACTCAAGCAAAATCTGATTCTTTTGAGTACATACACGACGAAATCGGCTATAATTACCGTTTAGTCAATCTTTTAGCAGCAGTTGGCGTAGCGCAGATGGAGCAATTACCCAGTTTTTTAGAGCGTAAAAAAGTAATTGATGCACGTTACAGAGCTGAATTAGAAGGAGTTGCAGATGTTCAATTTCAAGTCTATACCGAACACGTTTCTACTAATAATTGGTTACAAACGATGCAGACAGCTC
>JANMGN010000634.1:0-6763 GCA_031374645.1 Chitinophagales bacterium
CACAGGTGTAATTAATTTTATATGTCCCATTAAATATTTAAGTGTTTCGATATTTTAAAAATAGCGTATTTTTAATTAGTTCATCAATGATTTTGGCAAAATAGAATTATTTGCACTTTGTGAACCCGTGAGGTATGCAAGACCCTCACGGAATTTCTGCAAAGGTAGGTTTGTTTTAAAAAATAAACAACTTTATTTTGGTATAAAAAAATGAATTTTTAGACACTTATTCGTCATTTTTTTCAAAAAAAATAGTTTATACTTTATCATACAATATCATTTTTACAAAATATAAAAATTCATTATTATCAGCTCGATTTCGCTTTTTTCTACTTTTTAACGTACCTTTGCAACTTTAAAAAAAGCTAATCATATATATGATACGTAGAAATTTTGACGATTTTCATTGCTCCTTTTGTGGACGAGATAAGTCCGAAGCAATGATTTTAATAGCAGGGCTCGAAGGGCATATTTGCGAAACTTGTGTAGAAAGTGCTGCGGACATTGTAGAACAAGAACTATACAGTGAACAAAAAAAAGGCAAAAGAAAAAAACAAGAGAGCGAAGAAACTACTCCGCAAACACCAATAAAATTTGAACTGCCCAAACATATTACTCCAAAGCACATCAAAGTCCACCTCGACCAGTATATTATTGGTCAAGATGAGGCAAAAAAAGTGCTTTCGGTTGCCGTTTATAACCATTACAAACGCCTCAATCAGCCAAAAAAAGAAGACGATGTAGAGATTGAAAAATCCAATATGCTCCTTATTGGTCGTACAGGTACAGGCAAAACGCTTTTGGCAAAAACCATCGCTAAAATACTCAATGTCCCTTTTGCTATCGTGGACGCAACCGTTTTTACAGAAGCAGGTTACGTAGGCGAAGACGTGGAAAGTATTCTTAGTCGTCTTTTGCAGGCTTGTGATTACAACACAGAAGCAGCAGAACACGGCATAGTTTACATCGATGAAATGGATAAAATTGCGAGAAAACAAGACAATCCTTCTATTACAAGGGACGTTTCGGGCGAAGGTGTTCAGCAAGCACTTCTGAAAATGCTCGAAGGCAGCGAGGTCAGTGTTCCGCCACTCGGTGGACGAAAACATCCTGAGCAAAAATTGGTTAAAGTAAATACTGAAAATATTTTATTTATTTGCGGAGGCGCATTTGATGGTATCGAAAAAATCATTGCTCGCCGCTTGAATACACAAGTGATTGGTTTTAATTCGGAAGAAAAAGAGCGTATTGATAAAGATTATTTGTTGCAATATGTAACACAACACGACATCAAAAACTTTGGAATTATTCCAGAATTGGTCGGTCGTATGCCAGTCCTTACACACCTCGAACCACTTGATATTCAAGGACTTAGAAATATTTTGACAGAACCCAAAAACGCACTTATCAAACAATATGCACGCTTATTTGAAATCGAGAATATAAAGCTAATTGTAGAAAATGACGTATTGGATTTCATCGCTCGTGTAGCGCACGACTACGAACTTGGTGCAAGAGGTCTTCGCTCTATTTGCGAAGCAATTATGACCGATGCCATGTACGAATTGCCTTCTTCGCACGTAAAAAATAATGAATATACACTGACTTTGGAGTACGCAGAAAATAAAATGTTTGGCTCACGATTGGGTTCTCAATTGAAAAAAGCAGCTTAAATGCAGTGAACAAATAACAAATAACAAATAACAAGTAACAAGTAACAATTGGCAAAATACAATTGACAATAAGTAAGTAAATAATTGGCAAATAAAATAAAAATATGATTCAACTTTCATCTAATAGTACACTGTTTTTTAAAATATTCGTTCCTATCTTTTGGCTTTCTTTTTTTGGAGCACTATGGGGCGCAACTGTGTTTTCAGTAGAAGAACCTTTTTTTATGGGCTATCGCATAGCTTCGTTCCGCATTGGAATTACGATTTTTTGGCTCGTAGGCTTCGCTTTTTTTTACCTAACATCTCATCAACTCAGACGTGTAGATGCTGACGAAGATTACATTTACGCTTCAAATTACTTCAAAAGTTTTCGCTATCCTTACAGTAATATTGAACAAATAAAAACATTGGACTTGGGAATACTTGATTTTGCATCCATTACACTCCTCACACCAGGCAATTTTGGAAAAAAAATAAGATTTATTCGTAGTAATAAGGGTTTTAAAAAATATTTAGAGATGTATCCAGAAGTGGAGAAATTACTCAAAAAAGAGGTATAGTAGTGCTGAATGTGTAACGTTACGAATGATAAATTTCGATAAAAATTCGATTTTTAAAGCATTTACATAAGGTAGTCCTTCTATAAATTATACTAAGATTTCATTTCACAAATGCGCTATTTTTTAAAACTTTCTTACTTAGGAAAAAACTACAACGGCTGGCAAATTCAGCCCAATGCACCTTCCGTACAAGCCCTGATTGAGCAAGAATTAAGCAAAATCCTACGAAAACCAATAGAAATTATTGGTTGCGGACGTACCGATACAGGCGTTCATGCTTCCGAATATTATGCGCATTTTGATATAGAAAATGAGCTGCCAACCTATTTTTTACCCAGCTTAAATCAATTGCTGCCCAACGATATTGCGATACATCGTGTGGCAGCCGTTGCAGACGATGCGCACACTCGTTTTGATGCCACAAAACGCTCTTATCAATACCATATTACAGGAAAAAAAAGTCCTTTTGATACAGATATTGCTACGATTGTGTATAATTTTGACGTTTTAGACAAAGAAAAAATGCAAGAAGCGGCAGCTATTTTACTCGAATACAAAGAGTTTTTTCCTTTTTGCAAAAGCAATCACGATGCCAAAACGCTACGCTGCGACCTCTATCGCTCGGAATGGGAATGGGATTTAGAAAATAAAAAAGCCATTTATCACATTTCAGCCAACCGTTTTTTGAGAGGAATGGTACGCCTAATCGTAGGAATGTGCTTGAAAATTGGCGAAGGAAAAATCACTTTGGAAGAACTCCGTGAAGCACTCGACCAACAAATATTGCTAAAAAAAGCGACAAGCGCAAAACCCGAAGGACTTTTTTTGACAGAAGTAAAATATCCGTTTTTGTAGCAGCAAACACATCAAAATAAACCTTTTTTTAAGTAATTTTCAGGTAAAAATAAGCAAAATAAACTCAAAAAAATGATGTTTTTTAAAAGAAAACACTTATCTTTGTGAGTTATTTTAAAACATCAGGAATATTTTATTTTCGTAAAAATTATGTCAGAAATTCAACAAAGAATTGTCCTCGTCAATATTGAGGATACCATGAAAACGGCATACATTGATTACTCAATGTCCGTTATTGTTTCACGTGCCTTACCAGATGTACGTGACGGTTTGAAACCTGTACACCGCCGTGTGTTGTTTGGTATGTCGGAACTTGGAATGCAGTACAACAAGGCGCACAAAAAATCAGCACGTATCGTTGGAGAAGTTTTGGGTAAATACCACCCGCACGGAGATAGTTCTGTTTACGATACGATGGTTCGTATGGCACAGGACTGGTCTTTGCGTTATCCTTTGGTGGACGGTCAAGGAAACTTCGGCTCTATGGATGGCGATAGCCCTGCCGCAATGCGTTATACCGAGGCTCGTCTAAAACGTATCGCTGACGAATTGCTCAATGATTTAGAAAAAGATACAGTCGATTTTAAGCTGAATTTTGATGATACCTTAGAAGAACCGACCGTTTTACCTGCAAAAATACCTAATCTTTTGATAAATGGTAGCTCAGGTATTGCCGTAGGTATGGCGACAAACATGATGCCGCATAACCTTACGGAAGTCGTGGACGCTGCCGTAGCAATGGTTGATAATCCAGAAATTACAACTGCCGAGCTGGTACAATTCGTAAAAGCACCCGATTTTCCAACAGGCGGTATTATATATGGTATGAATGGCGTTTTGGAAGCACTCGAAACGGGTCGTGGAAAAGTCGTCGTTAGAGCTCGTGCAAACATCGAAACTTCTGCAAGTGGTCGTGAAACGATTATCGTTACAGAAATCCCTTACCAAGTCAATAAGGCGATGTTGGTTGCCAAAATTGCAGAATTGGTGAACGAAAAAAAATTAGTTGGTATCAGCGATTTACGTGACGAAAGTGACCGTACTGGTTTGCGTATCGTGATAGAAGTACGTCGTGATGCGATGGCGAACGTTGTTTTGAGTAGTTTATTCAAATACACCCCTTTGCAAACTTCTTATGGTATAAATAACGTTTGTTTGGTAAATGGTCGTCCGAGAACCTTAGGTTTGAGAGATATTTTAGCAGAATTTATCAAATTCCGCTTAGAAGTTATCGTTCGTCGTACCAAATTTGAGTTAAAAAAAGCGGAAGACAGAGCGCATATTTTAGAAGGATTATTGGTAGCTCTGGACGATATGGACAGAATTATCAGTCTAATCCGTGGTTCAAAAACTGTAGATGAAGCACACGATGCTTTGACAAATACGGAATTTAAACTCTCTTCTGCAACAGCAAAATTAATAGACAAACACGATGGTATCCCAGGTAATTTACCTGACAAATACCAACTGAGCGACATACAAGCAAAGGCAATTTTAGAAATGCGTTTGCAACGTTTGACAGGCTTAGAGCGTGACAAAATACAAACAGAATACGCTGGTTTGCGCCAACTTATCTTGCATTATATCGAAATATTGGGTAGCGAATTGCTACAACGTGGCATTATAAAAACAGAATTAGGCGAAATACGTGACCGTTACGGTGATGCTCGCCGTACTGAAATCAGCTATGCAGATGGCGAAATCAGTATCGAAGATATGATGGAAAATGCAGAAATGGTAATCACTATTTCTCATTTAGGCTATGTAAAACGTACAAGTTCAAGCGAATATCGCCAACAAGGACGTGGCGGACGTGGTTCTCGTGGCTCAAAAACACGCAACGAAGATTTTGTAGAACAAATATTTGTTGCCAATAACCACGATTATTTGTTGCTCTTTACAGAGCAAGGTAAATGTCATTGGGTACGTGTTTATGAAATTCCAGAAGCGGGCAAAACAAGCGCAGGTCGTATGATTACGAACTTGGTTTCTATGCCGCAAGACGATAAAGTACGTGCCTATATCAAAATCGCTTCAACAGATTTTGAAAATAGAGAATACGTAGAAAATAACTATTTGATATTCTGTACTTTAAATGGTCAAATCAAAAAAACTTCTTTGGCAGATTATGCTCGTCCAAGAAATGGTGGTATTTTGGCAATTGGTATTCACGAAGGCGACCGTTTGTTGGAAGTAAAAATGACAAATGGTAACAACGAAATCATTATCGCAAGCAGCACAGGAAAAGCAATTCGTTTCAATGAGCAAAATGTTCGCCCAATGGGTCGTACTGCAAGCGGTGTTCGTGCGATTTCTTTGAAAGAAGGTGGGCAAGATATTGTAGTAGGTATGGTTTGTGTAGATATGACAGACGAAACAGCTTCAGCATTCGTTCTTTCTGCAAAAGGAAACGGAAAACGTTCTGCAATTGAAGACTATCCTACCGTAAATCGTGGTGGAAAAGGTGTAAAAACCATTAATTTGACCGAAAAAACAGGAAATCTCGTAGCGATAAAATCTGTAAGTGACGACGACGATTTAGTAATCACTTGTAAATCAGGTATCACAATCCGTGTTTGGATGGCTGATTTCCGTGTGATGGGTCGTGCAACACAAGGCGTAAAAGTAATTCGTATAGACGATGGCGACGAAATCGCTGACGTAACAGTAGTAGGTCACGAACCTGATGCACCAGAAATAGTAGAAGGCGAAATCATCGAAACTACAACTGTAACAGCTGAAAATAACGATGCCACAACTCCTACTGACGAAGCTACTGAAACAGCAACAGAAGAAACGACAGAAGAAACGACAGAAGAATAAATTACTACAGAATTATCTACTAAAAGAAAATTTGATTTAATTTCGATATTTATAGATATGTAATCATTTGATTATCAACCTTAACAGGGTTTTAAAACCTGTTAAGATTCGGTACTTTTTAATTAGTAATAATTCCGAAATACAAAAAAAAACCGCTTTTTTCACTTGAAAATAGCGGTTTTTTTTTGCCAAATTTTATTCCTACCTTTGCAGAAAATAAAATTATTCTTCAAAAAATAAAAATAAATGAGTTTAAATTATTACAAAAAATTAGACAATGGATTGATTGTCAAGCAAATAACTTCGGATTATGCTGACAAATTAGCTGACTTACAGCAGCGTGTTTTTCCTACTTTGGCAGCCGACGAACTAATGAACGCTAATCATTACCGCAAACACATTGAGGTATTTCCAGAAGGACAATTTATGGTTTTAGACGGAGAAAAAGTAGTTGGAGCAACCACTACTATCATTTATCATTATTCTGAAAAAGAACATACTTTTTTAGATATTTCAGATAATCTTTGGATGACAACACACGAACCTGACAGTGATTGGCTCTACGGAATGGACGTTGGTGTTGATGCAAATTATAGAAAAATGGGTATTGCAAGAGCCTTATATCAAGCAAGACATTGGCTTTGTCGTGAAATGGGCTTGAAAGGGCAACTGACGGTCGGAATGTTGAACAGTTACGCTGACCAACCTGAGCCAATTTCCTTAGAGGCTTATTTTGAAAAATTAATGTCTGGCGAAATAAAAGATAAAACGGTAAGTGTACAGCAAAAAATTGGTTTTGAAATAAAATCTTTGATGAAAAATTACCTCGACGACCCTCAGTGTGGCAACGCT
>JANMGN010000653.1:0-3757 GCA_031374645.1 Chitinophagales bacterium
AATTGAACCGTGTAGCGGCACATTTAGCAAAATTTTCTGCCGCAGGCGCAACACAGAAAATTTTGCTAAAAGAGCCGCTTGGCAATAGAATTGGAACTTTTTGTGCAATCAACCATAGCGCAAAAAAAGAAAGAGGAAAAAGTGCGGCTTCGCCGCACTTTTTCCTCTTTTGAATAACAATAAAATTATGCTTCTTCTAATTCAAGTTGATAATTTGGTACTTTTTCAAGTGCATTTAGAACACTTTGCATAACGTGCCACATTAAAACAGGTGGAATTGCATTACCAATTTGTTTGTACGCTTGAAATTCACTGACAGGAAACTTAAAATTATCAGGAAAAGATTGTATTCTTTGTGCTTCCAAAGGTGTAAATCTTCGATACTGTTCTTTTTCTGCATCAATTAACAAAACAGGATCAGTTCCATTTAAACTGACTTTTGCCAAATGAGAACTAACAGTATTACAAGGCTGTTCAACATCTTGCGCTCGACCTTTATTGAAGGCTTTATTTGCATTTTTCAGACCTTGCACGGCTCTTTCTGAGAAAAAATAACGTTCATCTTTTATATCTTCAAGAACAGATTTTAAAGGCACAAGTTCATCACAAATTTTAGGAAATTGAAAATCTACTTTTAAATCATTTCTAAAACCAATTATAAAAACACGTTCTCTTTTTTGTGGAATTCCATAGTTTGCAGCATTTAAAACTCTAAAATCAACGTTATAACCAACTGATTTACAGTCTTTTAATATTTTTTCAAATAATTTTCCTTTTCCTATGTTTGTAATTCCTTTAACATTTTCAGCAATAAAACACATTGGTTTTTTATCATTCAAAAGTCTAACAATCTCTAAATAAAGTTCGCCTCGTGGGTCTTCAAAACCTGCACGTTGCCCAATAATTGAAAATGTTTGACAAGGAAAACCACCTACTAAAATATCATGATTAGGAATTTCACAAGATGGAATTTCTCGAATATCATCACAACAAATATGCCGACCAAAATTAAATTCATACGTTTTTACAGCATCTTTATCAATATCATTGGCATATAAAATGTCCGTTGGGTTAGTATCATAATACTTTCCTAAATAATTAAAACCTCCTAAAATGCCTAAATCTGAACCTCCGCAACCCGAAAATAATGGTACAATTTTTAGCTTTTCCATAATAACAATTCTTTCCAATTTCCTGTTTTTTCATTAAAAACAATATCTGCGCCATCTCTTGGCGACATTTTCAAATTATCTTTTTTGTATTGACTAACAGGATTTTGAATTATAAACAATTTTTTCTCAAATTTACTCAACATTAAGCGATAAACAAAATATCTGTCGCCAAAACTGTCAGCTGTATTCCATTCATTTGGAGTTAGATGAAAGTTGTAAAAATTCAACGATTTACTACTAATTGTTGTTTTTACCTCTATTAATCGTTGCAATTCGTTTAATTCGATGCTTTTTATGTCATATCCGACTGCAAATATAGTTGGAATTCTTTTAACAAGATGTCAGCATATCTTATTTTGTTGCCTTTTATTTTATTTTATCAAAAATTTCATTGTTATGATAACGGATAAATTCTAAATCCGGCATAAACTTTTGAGGCAGAATAATTTTTTGACCTTCTTTTTTTGAAAAATAATCTTGATAAAAATTTTGTTTGGAAAAACGTTTTAATTTTGATGAAATAATTATTTCTAAATCTTCATTAAGCGAAATTAAACCTTTATCAAAGGCTTTATCATAAGTTGCCGAAAGGCAAATACCATTTGAAGGATTTAATCGTTGTTTTTCGTCTTTTGACCAAGGCTTAATATGGCTTGCAATAAGAAGTTCGGGTACATTTATTTCAGACATTGCACATTTAGAAATATAGTTGGAAAGTACCATTTTTCTAAAAATATCTTGATTAACTCTAACTTTGACTTCTCGTATTCTTGTTTCGCCTTTTTTGTCTTTAATGTCAAACAAAATGTCTGAATATATTTCTTCTATATCAAGTTGTTTTTTATTAGCTAAAATTTTTTCACTTTCAAAAAGTAATTCGTCCCAATTATTTACAAATTCATTAAAAATTTCTTTGTCCAATTTTCCTATATTCGTTGCGCCTTTTCTACCTTGTGCTTGATGAACAGGGTCAAGACTAACAAAATTGACAAGTTTGAACGCAACAGCACCACCTGTTCGTCCAATTAATGCGCCTAAATTATTAACTTCTTTATTTCTATTATTAAACTGCCCATAAGGTAATTTACAATAAAGGTTAAAGGCTAAAACTAATTCTTCTCTTTTCCAATCGTTTCGCATAAGAAATTATTATGTGCCTCGACTTAATTATGCCTAAGTATAGTTTAAAATAATTTATCATTATTATAGTATTCAGAAATAAAATCTTCGCGGCTTAAAGTTAAAGTACCCTTATGATATGTAACATTTTTTTCAATAAAATCAATATAAAATTCAGCTTCATTTGCACAACCTTTTACTCCACAGATTACATCAGAACCAGGGTAATCGTCTATTTTGTGACTTATAAAGTTTTTTTTGTGACAATTTATACAAATTTGAGACCAAATACCATATTGATCAATTTCGAAATCATCAAAATGTATATTTTTATAACCTAATACGAACATACTAATATTTTTTTTAAATCATCAGGAAATGATTGAATTCTCGCACTTTCTCTAACCGTTGGAACACGGTTAAATTCATAGTGAAAATGATGCCTATGTCCTGTATCAATCGTAAAACTTGACTTTTGACTATTTAGACGTGTCCATGCAATATTAACATTTCTTGTTTTCTTTAATTCTTCGGGCAAGGATTTGTAGTTGCTTCCGTCGGGAACTAAACTAATAATTGAAATCGTTTTTTCACTATGCCCTGTAAGTTGTTGATTATAAAGATATTGTGAATTTTTACGCATTATTTTTTGATATACAGATTGTGGATTGATTGGATAATTTCCACCATCAGCAATTTCTAAATCGGGCAAGTCACTAATTGCTTCCGAAGAAGTAACAGAATTTTCTACCGTTCTTTGTGGAAACTCAAATGTTTTACCATTTAATAAACCAATAAAAAAAGCACGTTTTCTATGTTGTGGAACACCATAATCAGATGCAACTAATATTTTAGCAGAAACCGTATAGCCTAAATTTTCAAAATCTAAAATAATTTGTTTTTTAACTTCTCCATTACCCATTGACATAATATTAGGAACATTCTCCATAACAAAGGCTTTCGGCTTGAAATAAGATACAAATTCGACAAAATTCTTATATAATTTATTTCTATCATCATCAATTAATCGTTTTCCAGCAATAGAAAAACCTTGACATGGCGGACCACCAACAATGACATCAACAGAAGATAAATTAAAATCAATATCAACATTTTTAGGTGTAATAGTCTGTAAATCAGCGTGTAATACTTTTGAATTATTGTGATTTTTCTCAAAGGTTTTAAGCGCATCTATCCAATTATCAATACCTAATAAGACATCAAAATTAGCCATTTCAAAGCCACGGGATAAACCGCCACAACCAGAAAATAAATCAACTATTGTAAAACTCATAAATTATTATTATATTTGCTACCGAGATTTTAAATTTCCGCAAAGATAGCTAATTTGTGACAATTACAAACAAAAAATTGAAACAAATTATTTAATAACAAACGTAAATTAATTTGAAATGCGATAGAGAAAAGGTTGGGGCGATGTCCGCCAATTTTGAAGGCACATTGTC
>JANMGN010000662.1:0-1540 GCA_031374645.1 Chitinophagales bacterium
AATTAAAAATGAATAATTAAAAATGAATAATTAAAAATGAATAATTAAAAATGAATAATTAAAAATGAATAATTAAAAACGTAGGTGTATTTTGTCTAAATAATTATTTATTAAAAAAAAAATATTCATTAGGTTTTAAATTCTGCTTGCGTATAAAGGCAAAGCATCTTTTAGTTTTTTGATTGCCATCGTAAGGTTTTGATGCGAAAAACCACCTGAGGCGTTGCGATGTCCGCCGCCGTTGAAGTGTTTTTGACAAATTTCTTGTACTGAAAAATCTCCTTTCGAGCGCATCGAAATTTTGACTATCGTAGGCTGTTCTGTGATAAAACAAGCGATTTGAATTTTACGCATCGTCATCAGTTGATTAACAATACCTTCGGTGTCGCCACGTTGAATATCGAAGTCAGCATAATCTTGTTTTGTCAAATGAATAATCCCTGTTTTGAACTCAGGTAAAATCTCCATACGGTTTGCCAAAGCATGACCTAAAAGGCGTAACTGCTTCTCTGTCAGCGAGTTAAATATATTATCTTGTATGGTAGTATCATCTAAGCCAAGGTCTTTCATTTCGGCGCATATCCTAAAAAGACGAGGATTAGTAGCGTATTTAAAAGAGCCTGTATCGGTCATCATACCTGTGTATAAACACGATATGATGTTTGCATTGATGAGGTTTTTATCGCCTAAATCCGAAATAAATTCATACACCATTTCGCAGGTAGAACTTGCAGAGGTATCAGAAAATACGTAATCTGCAAAATTTTCAGGCTCTAAATGATGGTCAATAAGGACTTTGACACATTTTTTAAAATGTACAGCTTCGCCTAATTTATCTATTCTATCCAAGGAGTTGAAATCTAAACAAAAAATCATATCTGATTTTTGGATAATTTCACGACAACGGTCTTGATAAGAATCAAAAATCGTGATGTCTTCCACTTCGGGCATCCACTCAAAAGCCATAGGATATTCTGAAGGCAAAACCACTCTTACGGTATGCCCCAACTGATTCAAATAATGATATAAACCCAAAGAAGAGCCTATTGCATCTCCGTCAGGGTTACGATGAGAAAGTATCGAAATGTATTTTGGAACAGCCAAATGCTGCTTTATTTCCTGTATTTGAGTATCCATTTTTTATTAAAAATCAAAAATTAAAATGCAAGAATACTTACCTAAGATAAGGCGATTGTAGTACATTTTAAAACATAATATAAGCAAATTATATACTTGCTCAATTTCAAGGTGCAAAGTTCGTTTTTTTTCGTGAAAAAACTACATTTATATCTAAAAGTAACAAAATTTTATTTGCCTATAAAAAAAATAACTTGTACCTTTGCAGCGGAAAAGAAAGTATATTTATTTAATATACTGATAATCAGTAAATTACAAATTTAATTTAAACTAAAATAATAAAAATAAAATGGCTTCTAATAGAACCTTTACGATGATTAAGCCGGATGCTGTCCGTGCTAACAACATTGGTAACATTTTAAAAGACATCATTGATGGTGGTTTTAAAATCGTTGCACTAAAA
>JANMGN010000665.1:0-5108 GCA_031374645.1 Chitinophagales bacterium
CCGGCACCAACCATCCTGAAGAAGTTTTAAAACTTCAACAGGATTTAAATGTTGATCGCATTATTGCAAGTTTACTTTGCCAAAGAGGCATAAAAAATTTCGAAGACTCAAAAACTTTTTTTAGACCGGAGTACGGACAATTGAATGACCCATTTTTAATGAAGGGCATGGAGAAAGCCATTGACCGTATTAACAGCGCCATTGCCATTAACGAAAAAGTTTTAATCTACGGAGATTATGATGTGGATGGAACTACAGCTGTGAGTGTGGTGTATAGTTTTTTTAAAAATTATATTAAAGAGATTGATTATTATATACCCGACAGATATAAAGAAGGATACGGCATAAAAATAAACTACTCCGACGAAGCGATTTTAGAAGAAGAAATCCACATCATACCTCAAAATTTGCTTTTTGAGAAAGGAATAAAAGAACAAATTTTACTTGAAAATCATATCGCTGCTAAAATTCAAAATAAGGAAAATGAAAAGTTTGATATTTTTGCAGCGGCGTTTTATTTACTCAGTCGCTACGAGGAATATTTGCCTTTTGAATCTGATGCGCATGGTCGTTTTTCGGCAAAAAAAAGTTTGGCTTACCGCTTAGGTTTTTTGCAAAAACCTATCGTGCAAATATGGTGCAATGAGCTAAAAATGAGCATTTTACATCACTTTCCTGCTTCAAAAAATACTCAAAAATACACCTTCTCTTTTCGCCCAACTTACGACATCGACCAAGCATTTTCTTACAAAAACAAAGGTTTTTTGAGAACTATATTTGCACTTTTAAAAGATTTTTGGAACAAAAAAAGATGGCAAGTTTTACTACAAAATACAAAAGACCCTTTTGACACTTTTGCTTATTTAGATGCTTTGCACAAAAAAAATAAGCTACAAGCGACTTACTTTTTTTTGCTGGCAGATTGGGGCAAATATGATAAAAATATTTCAGTACAAAACATTGATTTTCAACATATTATACAAAAGATTACAAGCGAAAATGAGTTTGGAATACATCCCTCTTATGCTTCAAATAGTGATTTTTTTATTTTAGAAAAAGAAAAAAATCACTTAGAAAATATTTCTAAAAAAGCAGTAAAAAATAGCCGTCAGCATTATTTAAAATTACATTTTCCAAGCACTTATCAGTCGCTTTTGCGAGCAAATATTACAGCCGACTACTCGATGGGTTACGCAGATGAGATTGGTTTTCGAGCGTCGATTGCGTTGCCTTTCCGTTGGTATGACATTGAAAATGAAACGATTACGGACTTGCTAATTTATCCTTTTCAAGCAATGGACGTTACGCTCAAAGAATATTTGAAACTTTCGCCCGAAGCTGCTTTGTTGGCTTTAAATAAAATAAAAAAAGAAACACAAAGTGTTGATGGTCAGTTGATTACGCTTTGGCATAATAGTTCTTTTGGAGAAGATTGGAACGGCTGGGCAGAGATTTACGATAAACTAATGAATAATTTATAATAAAAAAAATGTTTGAAACGATAAAAAAAATGTTTGGTATGGAGGTCGAAAAATCGCCTTTGTCCGCTTTATTTGTACAACTCAACGAGCTTGGGAGAAAGCAAACGGTAATGCCAATTGAGATATTTGGACTTTCTACTCGTCTGGCTGAAAGTGCAGAAGGTGCTGACCGTCAGTTGGTTATAACGACTTTACTCAAAGATTATGTAGCGCATAAAAACGCATTTGTGCGTCGTGCGGCTACAATTGCTTTTCGTAGAATGGATAATTTGGATAATCCCGATATTACGGAATCGATGTACGAAAGACTTAGTGACGATAATCCTTGGGTAGTGTATGATGCGGCTTGGTTTTTTCAAAAACACAACTGTGCTACTGGTAAAATTGCTGCGAAATTATTTGAAATCGCTGGCGATGCTGCAAAATATGATGTAGAAGAACTCGAAGTTCCTTTCGATTTGATTTCTGATGCGAAATTACAGGCGCAATATATGGCTGCGAAGGTATTGAGATAAATAAAAAACGTGAGGTCAAAAGACCTCACGTTTTTTTAATCCTAAAACTGAATAACTACTTTTACAATACTCGTCGTTCGTTCTTTTTTTATTCGAAAATTATAAATTCCTCGTGGCAAAAGAGGAAAACTTAGAGTTGTATCATGTTGATTATCAATATACCAGATTTTTTTGTCTTTGGTTTGGAAGACTTTGTTGATTTCTACAGTCGCAAAAGGCTGTGTGTAATAGCTTTTGTCTTGGCTAAAACAAATGTTAGCGGAGAGGAGAGTGAGAATAAGTAAGATTTTTTTCATGATTTTTAAATATTTGGATTAAAAAAAGGTCATCTATGATTTTAGACCCGTGAGGTCTTGCAGACCTCACGGGTCGATGGAGCGTAAATAATTCTATTTCGCCAAAATCATGGATTAAAAAAAGGTAACTTTTATCAAAAGTTACCTTTTTTTACATTATAATCCAAATATTATATATATAAATCGTTATATTATTCTTTATTTTCTCAACTTAGGTGCATTCCATTCTTCCTTTTGTGCAAAATCCGAAACTACTTTCATAAATCTTACAATCGACATAAATACCAAATATACAAAAAATACTACTTTGAAAAGCCAACTGTACGAACCCGCTTCAAAAATACTCATACCAGAAAACAAAAAAGCGGTGTAACCCGCTGCTACTGCCAATGCTGCAAAACTATATACAGAATCACGGAAATAAATATTCATTTTGTCGCTCATCAAACAGCCAATACTATTCGCTACACTGTAAAAAAGCATCATGGAAGTAGTAGTTAGCCAGTAAAATTTCGGGGAAACTACGCCTATTGTTGTTTTTTGCATCGCAAAAGCACACAACATAATGAATAATATCAGTACATAAACCAGTGCAACTTGTGTATGTGGTTTTCTTATGTCCGTAAAGTATTTTAAAATCATGTCAAATATAGTTGATTGTAATTGAAAAATTAAAAATGAAGAATTTATGATTTTCGATTACTCATTTTTAACTAATATGGAACAACCATTTTATATTATTGTTGCAGAACTTCTCCAAATAAATCGTAATCGTCGGCTGAAGTAATTTTTACAGTTGCAAAATCTCCCAAACGGCAGTAATTTTTCTTTACAGGAATCAAAACTTCGTTATCTACTTCGGGCGAATCAAATTCGGTTCTGCCTACAAAATAACCACCTTCTTTTTTATCTATTAAAACACGGAATATTTGCCCAACTTTTTCTTGGTTTTTTTCAAAAGAAATATCTTGCTGAATTTCCATAATGCGGTCGGCACGTGCTTGTTTTGTTTCATCGGTCACATCGTCTGCAAAATCATGTGCAGAGGTACTCTCTTCGTGAGAGTATTTGAAAACACCTACTCTTTCGAAACGCATTTCTTCCACAAAATCGCAAAGATCTTGAAACTCTGCTGCTGTTTCGCCA
Source organism: Chitinophagales bacterium (assembly GCA_031374645.1). Classification (GTDB taxonomy): domain Bacteria; phylum Bacteroidota; class Bacteroidia; order Chitinophagales; family Saprospiraceae; genus CANHEE01. The sequence continues at coordinate 3,439 of JANMGN010000665.1, forward strand.
GGATGCCCAACCAAAAACGTTGTACGAATAGCAATATTAGGCACACGTTCTCTTGCAATACGGATTAGTTCTACGGTTTCTTCTCGTGTAATTTGGCGACGCATACGTTTCAAAACGTCATTATTAGCGTGTTGCAAAGGAATATCCAAATAATTACAAACCTTTGGTTGTCTGGCGATTGCATCAAAAATTTCTAACGGAAACTTACTCGGGTAAGCATAATGTAAGCGAATCCATTCTATGCCCTCTACTTCGCAAAGTGCATCGAGCAATTGTGGAAGCTGACGCTCTTTGTACAAATCTAAACCATAATACGTTAGTTCCTGCGCTATCAGCATGATTTCTTTTACGCCCATTCTCGCCAAATTTTTTGCCTCTTTTACAAGGTCTTCCATTGGCTTTGAAATGTGTTTGCCACGCATCAAAGGAATAGCGCAAAAGGAGCAAGTTCTGTTGCAGCCTTCCGAAATTTTTAAGTACGCATAATGCTCAGGTGTGGTAATAAAACGCTCTCCGACAAGGTCATGTTTGTAGTCTGCATCCAATTTTGCCAATAAATTTGGCATTTCCATCGTACCAAAAAAAGCATCTACTTCTGGTATTTCTACCTCCAAATCATCTTTATAACGCTGTGAAAGACAGCCAGTTACGTAAAGTTTATCTATTTCGCCATCTCGTTTTAGGTCGGCATATTGCAAAATAGTGTCTATTGATTCTTGTTTTGCCAAATCAATAAAACCACAAGTATTTACGATGATAATATTCGCATCGTCATCGCTATCGTGCACCACATCAAAGGCATTTCCTTTGAGTTGTGTAATCAAATTCTCGGAGTCCACTAAGTTTTTAGAGCAACCCAAAGTGATGACGTTATATTTATCTTTTTTAAGCGTTTTTGTCTTCAAAATATCTTATTTGTGTAAAACGTTGTTGTAATTTTTATTTTTTGAAATTCAAAAATTATGCTAACGTTAAAAAAATTACAGATTTTTTACCATCTTTTTATGCTCGATTCCTACTTCTAAAAAAGTATCACCTACGATTTCATAATTCAAACTGATGTAAAAAGGAATAGCGGTTTCTCGGGCGTGTAAAATGATTTTTTCAAAATTATTTAGCTTCGCAAATGCCTCACTTGCAATGACCAATTGTTTACCGACACCTTTTCCTTGCCAACTTTCTTTTACCGCTACTTGCCTCATTTTCAAGGTTTTAGCTTCTGTTTCGGTCAAAATAAGACAGCCAATCATCTCTGCACTATCCGCATAACAAGCCAAATGAATGTCTGACCATTCTTTACTCAATTGCTCAACATTGAACTGCATACCCAAAGGTTTTCGCAGTACATCGTAGCGTATAGAAACCGCCTCATCGTACTCTGGCGTTCCAAAATCTATCGGAATAACAGTCATTTTTTAATAATTTTAGACCTATCCTAAATCCTTTCCCAAGGAAAGGACTTTATTATTGGAGGTTTACGATAGTTTTGTGTTTTTTATTTTGTAAGCAAAAAACTAACGATAAATTTTACAAGTAGGCGTATAGAAATAATCGGTAATTTTTTTTGCGTTGTAAAATAACATAAATAACTGACTGTAAGGAAGTTACGTTGTTATTTTACAACGACTTCCCTTTAAAAAAATTATGATTATTTTAGCCCAACTACTTAA
>JANMGN010000667.1:0-4956 GCA_031374645.1 Chitinophagales bacterium
CTAAAAATATTTTTACAACTATTTTTACATTGTTTTATAGTAAAAAAAGTAGATTTTTTAAGAAATTAACAAAAAAAACAATTTGATTTTTTGATATTATGATTAAAAAAATATATAAAATGCTTATCTTTGTGCGATTGAATATTTTTAAATCTTAACTCACTATGGATAAGCGTACTTATATTTATATTTTTTTGAGCCTTCTTTTTTTTAGTCTTTCTTTTATAAAAGATATAAAAAATACCAAAGAGCATAATCTTACCATATATGCCCAAGAAATACAAAAAACGCTCAGCATATACGAGGAACAAGCGGCAGTAGTCACGAAGGCTTTTGCTGAAAATAATGCGATTCTTAGCCATAGCGATAGGTTTCAGTCTGCTATTGGTAGCGGTCAATCTATTGAAGATTTGGCGAAAAAACCGTTTACGATTTTGCTTTTCAAAGGCAACGAACTTTTGGCTTGGTCAAATAATAGGACAGTAGCTTCTGCTAATATTGAGGAAGGTTTTATTCAGTTGAATGAAGGTTATTATCATGTTTCAAAAAAATACTATACGGCTGATTATCAGTGCATTACGCTTATTCCTATTAAGTGGCATTACAAAATTGACAATCAAGAATACTTAAAAAATTGTTTTATTGCTTCCGAAATTATCCCAGAGGCAGTAGAAATTACCAAAGAAAATACGCCTTTTTCGGTCACTTCAAATATAGGGAAATCGCTTTATCTTGATGCAAAAGGGAGCGTCGTGAGTGCTAATGCGCAGTATCAAATTTTTATTTTGTTGCTTATTGGGCTTATCTTTTTGTGCGCTTTGGTCAATAATATTTCGAGACATTTGTCTTTGAGCAAACGACCTGAGTGGAGCTTGATTTTCTTTTTCTTATCTGCTTTTTTTATCAAATACATCATTACATTTTTGGATTTTAATACCCGTTTTACGCTTTTGCCTTTGTTTGACAAACGTATGAATGGGCCTTCGGTGTTTGATACTTCGCCTGGCGATATGTTGGTCAATATATTTTTACTGCTTTGGCTTATCATCTTTTTTTACCGTGATGTAAAACCTTTTCAGTTTGAAAAATTATCTTTTCGACTAAGAATTGTACTCAACATTATCTTTAATATTACCATAATTTTGGGATTATTGACCACGATTTATTTTCATAAAGGTCTGATAATGAACACAAAAGAGGATTTTGACTTTGAAAATATTTATTATATAAAATTTTCGGGAGTAGTGACTGTTATGAGTTTGTTGCTGCTTTGGGTCGTGCTTTTTTTATTCAATTATCGAATAATGAGCAATATTCGTCGCTTATTAATTCCGACAGCTTATCGTGTTGGCTTGTTGGTATTGTCGATTGCGATGGTTTATCCGTTGATAGCTTCTTATGATTTTAATATCTCGCTTATTTTCTTGTCTTTGTTTATTTTTGCTTTCGTAACAGCGTTAGATTTTTTTACCGATAGCAACAATGAAGCACAATTGCCTTGGTTATTAGTTTGGTTGATTATTTTTTCGTTTACGTCAGCCGTACTTTTGTACAAATATCGTCGAGATAGCGACAGTATAGAATTGAGTAATTTGATAAAAGTGCTAAGCATAGAGAAAGATCCGCAAGCATTTGAAGCGATAAACGGAATAATTAGGGATTATAAAGTTGAGAAAGACAGTATTTTGACCCGTGAGCAGATTTTATCAAAAGTTACCAATCTTTTTAATGACCAAAATTACCTTGTAGATAATTATCGGTTTACGCTTTCGGATAGCCTTTTTAAAGGAAATACTGTAAAACCTCGGATTTTGACGGATAAGGACAGTAGTACGATTTACGCTGCTCAAATTCCTGTGGATAGTACGCATTTTTACCGTTTGGAAATGCAAAAACAGAAAATATATGATTTTACAGCAGTCGGAGATAGTAAGGGTATTATGCGGAGCGAGCCTTATTTGGGTATCAGAGAAATAGATAAAATTGAGTACGCTGTTTTCAAAAATCGTACGCTAAAAGAAAGCAATACCAATATATACAGGAGTGTGAATGACATAGTTCGTACACCAAAAGTAAATACCTGCGAGGTATCTATGGATAACATGCTTTATATGGAGTATGTTGGACATTACGAAAACGAGTTGGTAATCGTTGCTCGTCATAGCTACGATGGTGGTCAAAAAATAGTCTTTTTATTTGCTTATTTATTTATTTTTATAGCAGGAATAGCGTTTTTTATAGCCGTTTTGAATACTTTTACTGATGTTATAGATGGTTTTAAATTTCCTCGACACTGGACAATGAATTTCAAAGTTCATGCAACTATCATTGGTTTGGTGCTCTTTGCTTGTATTGTAGTGGCTTGTGTTACTTTTATTCACTCCAATAATACGACTGAGCAGAGCCATCATACGCAATTGGAGCAAAAAATGCAATCCATTATTTCGCATATACAAGGTGTTATTGATAAAACGCCAAGCGAAGCAATAGATTTCCAAAGTTTGCTCGAACCATTGACCAATACGCATCAAGTAGATGTAAATTTTTATGATGTTACTGGGCATTTGATAACTAATTTGGATAAAATTGTTTTTAAAAAATACCTCAAAGCACCCATTATAAATAGTATCGCTTATGATAATTTGATACATCAAAAAAAAGGTACGTATTTTACATTAGGCGATCATATTGGTAATTTTTCTTACGAAAGTGGTTTCGCTCGGATAGAAAAAGACAATCAATTGGTTGCACTTATTGAAGTTCCAAATTACAGTCGAGAATGGCTAAAACAAAATGACCTTTCCAATCTGATGGGAATGTTGATGACTGTGTATGTCCTTTTGCTTATACCAACTATTATTTTTGCTTATTCTACTACAAAACTGATTATGAAGCCGCTACAAGAAATCGGTGAAAAATTACGTGAAGTAGGCTACAATGTAAAACCTACCGCAATAGAGTGGAATAGTAAAGACGAACTTGGCGACCTCATTGGAGAGTATAACTCGATGCTACTCAAACTCAAAGCACAAGAAATTGAAATTGCTTCAAGTGCAGAGGAAAATGCTTGGAGAATAATGGCAAAACAGGTTTCACATGAAATAAAAAATCCACTTACGCCTATGAAACTGACTACACAAATGCTCAGTTCAATGGCACAAGATGCTGATAATGAGATACTTAGAGGATATGTGATAAAAACAACACGTACACTCGAAGAGCAAATAGAAGCCTTGAATGGTATTGCAACCAGATTTGGAGATTATGCAGGAGATATTGATGGTGGAAAAGCAAAATTAGACATCGAAGAGGTAAATTTTTGTGACTTTGTGACTGTAAATGCTGCACTTTTTGAAGCAAATGAACATCCTAACACGAAAGTGAATATTGTAGTGCCACCCAAAGAAAGTCTTTTTGTAAAAATAGACCGTACACAAATGGTAGGCGTTTTGAATAATTTGATAAAAAATGCTATCCAATCAATACCTGATCATAGAGAGGGACGAGTAGATATTTTTGTCAGTGAGCAAGATGGAAAAGTCGTGACCCGTATTTGCGATAATGGAGTAGGTATCTCTCAAGAAGTGCTGACTAAAATATTTTTACCTAATTTTACGACAAAAGGAACGGGTAGCGGTATCGGTTTGGCAGTAAGTAACCGAAGTGTGAAAGACGTGCAAGGAAACCTTCGTTGCGAAAGTGTACTCGGGCAAGGCTCAGATTTTTTCATAGAATTGCCATTGGAGTATAAAATGTAATTAGAAATGAAAAACTTATAATACTTGTTTCAGCAAAAAAACAATAAATAAAAAAGTCGTTGAGTAAATAACCTCAACGACTTTTGAATTTCAACAAGTAATTCAACAACTTAATTTTATACTTTTTTATGAAAAAACACCATTCTACGATGTAAAATTAATGTTTTATGACTAACATTTCGTAAATAAAAACATAGAATATCAATATTTTGTGACTTAGAAAAAACAATGTTATACATCAAGAAAAAGATTTATTGCTACAAAAAAGTGTTTTATCCTTTCTTTTGAGGCATAAAATATATTTGATAAAATTAGAATGTGAGCAAATTGCGGTAAAAAAAAGTTACACTAAATCTTAAAGCCCAACTGCAAAACGCCTTCTATAAAACCAATACCTTGTGTTGCTTTATCGCCTTTTCTGCCCGTAGTAGGTATATTGTGAAGGTAGGTAAATCCTGTTTTTCCAGCAGCTTCTAAAAAAATACGTTTGGTAAAATGAATTTGTAGTCCCGTTTTGAGTAAAATACCTTCGCCCGAAATATTCCAAGGATGATTTGCGCCAGTGCCAAATAAACGGACATCGCTCCTTGGGACAACCATCGCAACGCCTGCACCAAGCGTCCCTACGACATTTAAATATTTTTCATTCGAGCGATAAATAGAAAAATATCGCTCCGCATCTACCGAAACGACATTGTAGCCGTCCGTATGCTCAAAAGCCAAAAAATCTGGGCTTAATTTTATCGTTTCTCCATTGTATGTACCTGCATAATTTTTGGTGTCAATCGCTGGCGAGGAAACATTTTTATCAATTGTTCCACGAATTTTTACGTCCTGATTCGTGAGCATTACGTATTTCATGTGATCCCAACCGACCATAAAAGCCCATTTTTCAGAAACCCTTTTTCCAAAGTGACAATTGAACTGAGGAATAGTTAAAGTCTTGATATTCAAGTAAGTACCAAACAAAGATTTGTTATCCAAAGGTGTTTGACGGTCTTTTGCAATCACATTTTCGAGCGTAAATTTATAGCCAACACCCGAAAAATTAATATTACTTTTGGCATAAGCGGAATTATTATAGCCCCAAGTGATGAAGAAATATTGCTTATCTGCTTGTGCAAAAATCGTATTGGAAAAGCAGCCTAAAAGGAAGAATAAGGTAAATATTTTAGTTCTTAAAATCATATTTTTAATT
>JANMGN010000753.1:0-8936 GCA_031374645.1 Chitinophagales bacterium
TTTCGGGCAGCGGCAGAAAAGATGAATTTTAAAGGTCGTTTGGGGCGTTTTAAAATAAAAGCAGGTTGGACGAATAAAGAATTGGTGCAACATCTTCGCAGCGGCGAACAATCTCCTGTCAAAATTCCGTTCACAACGGAGCGTACGTTGGAAAATATAGCAGCAAAAGCTGGTCGCTTTTTAGAAGCCGATTCTACCGCTATCTTTACTACTTTGAGTGCCGAAAAATTTATCAATGCGTTGGGTTATAATAGCGAAACGTTGATGTCTGTTTTTATACCTAATACGTATGAAGTTTTTTGGAATACTACGCCTGAAAAGTTTGTAGAAAAAATGGTCAAAGAACACGATAAATTTTGGGAAAAAGACGGCAGAAAAGAGAAAATTCAAGCACTTAACGCTTACTATAATACAATGATGGACGAAAAACAAGTCTATGCGCTCGCTTCAATCGTCGAAAAAGAAACAAATAGCGTACCTGAAAAACCGACCGTTGCAGGTGCTTACCTCAACCGTTTGAAAATAGGTATGAAATTGCAAGCCGACCCGACTTGTGTATTCGCATCAAAAGATTTTTTGACCCGTCGTGTAACGCAAAAGCACTTGTCTTTTGATTCGCCTTACAATACTTATTTGTACAAAGGTTTGCCACCTGGCCCGATTAGTATTGCTTCTGTATCAAGTATAGATGCCGTTTTAAACTCAGAAAAGCACAATTATATTTACTTTTGTGCAAAACCTGACAATATCGGAACGCACTCTTTTGCAGAAACTTTTCCTCAGCATCAAGTCAATGTGGATAAATACATAGAGTGGCTTAAAAGGAGAGGTTACTAAACTATCGCTTGCAACCTTTTTTATTACAAATCGTATATATATGAAAAAATAATAATGCGATTTTTAGACTACTTCGATAATTTTTTAAAAAGCAAGCGAAAATATAAGGAAAACCAAGCATTTTGGCGACTTGCGATAGCAATTTGGTGCGAAGAACCTTATGAAGAAATCCTATCAGATACTTCTGGAAATCCCATATTGTATGTTTTTTTTCCTCGATTAAAAAAATCTTTACGGATTATTCAACGTTCCAAAACCCAAGAAGGATTACCTTTTATAGCTCATTTTGAACAAAAAGAATTAGAGCTTTTTGAAAGTGACGAGCTGGTTATTTCTTTACAATTAAATAAAGATACGTACCAAGATACAGAAAAATTGTTCAAAGATTTTATTTGTAACGACATAAATAATGCTAAATTAGAGCAAATTAATGCCAAATATTTAGCAGTTTGGTAAAATTTTATACAGAAAATGAATATTATCACACGAAGAGAAGCCATCAAAAAAAGTGTCTTACTTTTGGGAGGAACGCTGCTTCTACCTGATATTCTAAAAGCGTGGACTTCGCCAACGATTGAAAATAATTGCTTTTTTGTAGGAGATTTGCGCTCGCAACTCATCGCTGAAATTGCTGAACTGATTATTCCAGAAACAGATACGCCTGGTGCAAAAGCAGCTGACGTTCCTGCTTTCATACAAAAAATATTGTCAGATTGTTTTTCTGAAAAAGACCGTAACAAAGTTCTAAACGGTGTTTCAATATTTGAAAAAACGGTTGTTTTTGAAACCCAAAAATCATTTTTAGCCTTAGAAAAAGAAGAAAAAATTGAATTTTTAAAAGCTGTCGAGAACGAATATTTTTTTAAAACCTTAAAATCGCTCACGATTACAGGCTATTTTACGTCAGAAATTGGAGCTACGCAAGCCCTTCGCTACGAGCAAATTCCTACTCGCTATGACGGAGATGTTATTTATAAAAAAGGCGATAAGGCTTGGTTCTAATATCTAAGCAAAATGAAAAAAATACTCCTTTCTATTTTATTTATATCAAGTGTTGCGACCCACCTAAAAGCACAACAAGAAGTGATTGGCAACGGAGAACAATGGTCTTTGGAAGTTTCTAATTTTAGAATTTTAGAAGAAAGAAAAAACAACGTTGTCGTTCAGTTTGACATCACAAACACAGGCAAATCAGACATAGATTTACCCTACAACACGCCCTTAGGAAATATCGAAATCACTTTTGATGATAGTCTAAAAAAATCACAATACGCTTATTTTCAGCACCTTATAAAAGAACAATTGGCAAATGAAGAGCTTTTTTTGCCTATTGGTTTAGTAAAATTAGATTTTCAAACAGAGATTTTATTGCCTAAAAATAATACGTTTAAAAATAAAAAAAAGGAACAAAAAGACGTTGTACCAACTATTTTAAATACAAATATTTTAGAAAAAAAAGATACGATAGTAAATACTATTTTAGAAAAAGACAGTTTCCAAATAGTGACTTTGAAATCAGTAACTTTGTCATCTTCCAAAAACGAACTTTACAATCGTTTCAAAAAAGATACTTCTTTTTACTTAACGGCAGAAGATAGTACAAGCATTTTTGATAAAGAAAAAATTGTAAAATCAGCACATTATTGGGCGAATTTTACTGTAAAAGATACAAGTATTTTTTTACAAAAAATCCGTTGTGCAGGTAAAGCAAATCTGCAAATAGATAGCGTTTTTATTAAGAAAAAGGCGAAAAAAGAAGTAATATTAGCGTTTTTAATCACTAATCGTTCGGCAGAAATTGTAGATTTTAGAGGTAAAACACCTGATATAGACGATAATATTTCGCTAAAAACATACTTTTCTTTGCTGGATAAAAAGACGAACGGAGCTATTTTTACACGAGGAATGTACATCGACAAGGAGGTACAGGAAATAAATAGTCAGCTCCTTCCGTTTCAAAGTGTTTGGCTCGAAATAGAAATCCCTTTGAAATTGAAAACGAAATTTACACCGTTCGTTGTTCTGGAAATCAATGGAACAAACACCGTGGAAGAATGCTCGACCGATGATAATTTTATCGCAATAAAAATAGACTAAATGGAACACAATATTGGCATCGCTTTTTCTGGTGGAGGTATGCGTGGCATTGCTCACGTAGGCGTTTTACAAGCCTTACAAGAGCATAATATTCACCCGAGTATCGTGTCAGGGACAAGTGCTGGCTCGATTATCGGCGCAATGTACGCTGCTGGAAAAAAGCCCGAAGAAATCCTTGATTTTATCAAAACGACAAGCCTTTTCAAGGTTTTCAAGCCTGGTTTTCCACTTAATGGGCTTTCTAATTTGAGTTATTTAGTAGAACGTTTGCAAAAATATATAGAAACGGATAGTTTTGAAACGCTTGAAAAAACACTTTATATATATACTACAAACCTAAATTCAGGCGAAGAAACACGTTTTCAGAATGGGCTTTTGTTTGATAAAATAATGGCAAGTTGCGCTATTCCGATGGTTTTTAAGCCCGTAGAAATCAATGGTCAGCTGCACTGTGACGGCGGATTAGTCAATAATTTGCCTGCAAAAGATCTTTCTCGTCATGCGAAAGTCGTTATTGGCGTAAATGTTGTGCCTGTCGAAGACCGAACTAATCGTAGTTTGGATAGTTTTGTAGGTATTTTGTCCAGAATGTTTGAAATAGTACCAAATGTAAATGCTCGCTCGCAAGCCAAATATTGTGACTTAATTATTGAGCCTCATGGATTGGGAGAATACCATTTTTTCGCACTCGACAAAGCGGATAAAATTTTCCAAAAAGGCTACGATACCGCAATGATACAAATTCCTTATCTCTTGAAAGTGATGGAGAAAAAAGGGGTATCGGATATTTGAGGCTCGCTACCCTACTCACAAATTGCAATTTTTTTAACTAAAAAAACGTTGTAAGATTATGATAAAAAAAGTATCCATATTTTTAATAATTTTATTTTGTGTAAAAAATATTTTTGCACAAAAAGAGCCTTTTCGTATTCCTGTTGTGGTTCATGTTGTTTTTAATAATAATTTTAGTGAGGAAAATATATCTGAGGAAAATATTTTATCGCAAATTGAAGTTTTAAATCAAGATTTTAGACAAAAAAATGACCAAAGTAATCTTCCAATAGCTTTTAAAAATGTTGCAGCAGACGTAAATATTGAGTTTTTTTTAGCAACTATTGACCCAAAAGGCAAAAAAACAAACGGAATTAGACGTGTTGCGACTTCTTCTAAAAGTGTTTGGGAAGAAAAAGCGATGCTGAATGGCTCACAAAAACGCAAAGTATATTTTTCAAACATAGAAGGCGATGATGCTTGGGATACAAAAAAATATTTGAATATTTGGGTTTGTAAAATGCCTTCGGATAAGTCAGGTTATGCTACTTTTCCCAATAATATAAAAGCTGACGAAGCAGATGGCGTTGTGATTGATTATCGTTTTTTTGGTACAAAAGGCGTGGCAGCAGCGAATAAACCTTTTCATTTGGGGCGCACTTGTGTACATGAAATTGGACATTTTTTAAATCTACAACATCTTTGGGGCGTAAGCGTCAGCAACGACGATTGCAAAACGGACGACGGAGTTGATGACACACCGCAACAGGCAAATCCTATCGCTGGTTGTCCTTCAAATCCTATTTTCCAGTGCGGAAATTCGGCGATGTACCAAAATTTTATGAATTATACCAATGATGATTGTATGTCGCTTTTTACGCTTGGGCAAAAGGCTCGAATGTTGGACGCTTTGATGAATTTTAGGAAAGATTTAATTTCTAATAATGTTGCGGTATCCGATACACAAACCATTGATTTTCAAGTGTTTCCAAATCCTACAAATGACTTTTTAGGTATAAAAAGTGAACAAAAAGGAACTTATTTTTTAAGCAATTCACAAGGACAAATACTCCTAAATGGAACTTTTGAAGCTGGAATAAATCAGCTTGAAACCAGTAATTTTCCAAATGGAATATACCAAATCGGCATAATAATTGATTATTTACGAATAAATAAAACTATTAATATATTACACTAAAAAATGCTCAAAAATTTAACATTACTCCTCGTTTCTCTTTCCCTTTTCTCGGCTTGTTCGACTTCAAAAACGACTGAAATCACACGTGCAACGCTTGCGCCTGTCGTAAAGATTTATGCCATAGACAAAGAAGCGATGCCCAACAAACCAGCCTACACTTTTTCTTTGTACAATGACCAACGTCTCGAATTCCAAGGTTATTCTTTGACAGAAAAAATTGGTTCATTTACAACTATGATGAATGCTGCGGAATACGCAAAATTTATAAATCTTATCAAAAAATCAGGCGAAGGGCATTTTGCTTACAATCACCCGAAAGAAAATATTGGTTTTGACATTTCGTATTATCCTTTGAAACAGGTAAATACGATGGCAGATACCAAAAATTTAGCTCAAAATGAGCAAACTATTATGATAACCTCCGCTATGGAAGACCTTATCAAATACAAAAATTGGTATAAAAAAGAAGATGCGCCAAAAATTTGGGGCGAAGTGATTCCAAATGAGTTTATTGTGACCCTAAAAGCTGGTGGAAGTGCTGTGCAAGTAGCAAAAAAATTAAATGTGGTATATGGTTCTGAGGCAAAAACTTGTCTTAGTCCACTGACGCATACTTGGTTGATTGCATTCACAAAAGGCGATAGACAAGCATTTTGGGACGAACTCAAAAAAGGCGAAGATGTAGTTGGCGTAGCCGAAAATGTCCGAATGAATAGTCTTAAAAATTTAGAACTATTTGATAATCAAGAACTTATCGTACAATTTAAACAAGAAGTGAACATAGACGAATGGGTAAAAACATACTCAAAAAATCAAATGCAAAAGGTAAAACAAGTTGCTCCAAATATGAATTATTATGTTGTGAGCTATAACTCTGCTACGCTTCCTGCAAAAGAGATGATTGCCTTGATAAAAAAAGATGCAAAAGTAGCTGAGGCACAAACGAATAAAGAAGTTTTGCCAAGACAATAAATGATTAAGAAGAAGTTTTTTATTACTAAAATGCGAAAATAATTGTATTCTTAACCCAAATTTATGGATAATAATTATTCATCTCTTCTATAAAGTCATAAATCAAAACTTCGTACAATGAATAAAATCGTTATTTTTTTCAAAATATTTTACTTTGCTTTATTTGCATTACAAGGTAAAGTAGAAGCGCAATGTACATTATCTACAAAGTTTAGTAAAGATACCTTATTTGTAAAAAATAGTGATGTAATCAACTATAAAGTAAATATTACAGGTGGGACAAAACCATTTACCTATCTTTGGTCGCCTCCATCTGGCGTGACTTGCTATACTTGCGAAGTACCCAATTCTACCCTTAACTCTAAATTTCAAACCATAAATGTTGTAGTTACGGATAGCATGGGTTGTACCACTACTGCTTCGCAATATGTACGTTGCTCAAATTGTGCGCCTTGTAGTTTGGTTGCCACTTTGGACACTAATAGTTTGAATATTTTAGAAGGCGATACACCACCGCAAATAGAAATTAAATATACTGGGAATGAAGGAAAAGTAAACATAGAATGGCTTCCCGTAGTTTCGGTTTCCTGTTTTTATTGCTTAAAAACAAGATTAATATCAGATCAAACAGTAGAATACGTAGCTACGGTTACTGACGAGCGAGGTTGTAAGAGCAAGGTAAAGTTTCTTTTAAATGTTGAAAAATATCCTACTTGCGATACAAAAATTTTTGTGCCAACTACTTTTAGCCCAAATGATGACGGTATAAACGATTTTTTCACGCTGTTTTCAAACCATTGTGTGAAGGAAATAACAAAAATGCAAATTTTTGACCGATGGGGAAATATCTTATTTCACAAAGAAAACTTTGCTCCAAATGACGAAATTTCAGGTTGGAACTCGTCTGATACCAATAATGACACTTACATTTACATTATAGAATATCTCAATATAAATAAAAAACTATTCACGACAAGAGGAAGCATTAACGCAATAAAGAATTGAGCTTTTGGAAGTTTAAAAATAAATTTAAATTTTATTTAATCTACTCTGTTTCAGAATTTTACTACTAAGAAATTTGTTTTTTCAACCATCTTGGCACTTTAAATCTTGGTCCATGTTGTGCTTCAAAAACGGCACATTTTTCTATAAACGCTTGAATACCATAGGAATACACATATTGAATAACGCCACCATAATAAGCAGGAAAACCAAAACCATACACAGAACCTAAGTTAGCTTCTGCCACAGAAGAAATAACACCTTCTTGCAAACACCAAATCGCTTCTATCGCTTGTACGAAAAGCAAACGCTCTACGACCGCTTTTTCGTCATAACTATTTTCCTTATTGGTTGGGTATAAATTGCTCAGTTCCGTCCACAATTGTTGCTTGTCATTGGGTAAATATTCGTAAAAACCAGCTTTTGAAATTTTACCATCTCTTTTCAAAGACATCATTTTTTCCAAAACACGTACCGCAGGATGTTCCAAATATTTATCGCCATAATGCTCGGCAGCTTGGCTCTCAAATTCCATAATAAGCGGCAAAGAAAACTCATCTGCCAAAGCCAATCCACTCATCGGAAGCCCAACTTGCAAACTCAAATTTTCTATCAAAATAGGCGAAAAACCTTCTTGCAATAAAGTTATCGCTTCTAAAATAAACGTATTTTGAACTCTTGAAACAAAAAATCCTTGAAAATCTTTTACAATAATAGGGATTTTTTTTATTTGTTTCAAAAAATCAAAAGCACGTGAAACGGTTTCATCACTTGTTTTTTCTCCTTTCACGATTTCTACCAAAGGATTTTCGTCCGCAGGATGCAAAAAGTGTATGCCTACAAAATTTTCTGGTCGTTTCGATTTTTTTGCCAAACGAGAAATAGGAATTGAAGTCGTATTAGAAGCAAAAACGGTACTTTCATCTAAAAAATCCTCTGCATCAACGATGGTTTTTTTCTTAATTTCTCGGCTTTCATACACCGCTTCTATGACCAAATCGCAATCTTTAAAATCACTGAAATGAGCTGTTGTAGTGATGCGTTCTGAAAAAATGGCTGTATCTTCTTTTATCAAATAGTCACTTTCTACCAAATCAGCAATTTTTTTCAACGAATATTGCTTACCGATTTCGGCAATAGCCAAAGAAACATCGTTTAATTTTACGTCCAAACCATTCATTGCACAACTAAACGCAATTGCAGAACCCATTTTTCCAGCACCAATAATACCAATTTTTTTAGGTCGAAATTTACCAAAACCTTTCGGACGAGTTTCGCCAATTTTTATAGATGTCGTATCATACCAAAATGCTTTTATCATGTCTTTCGACTGTTTATTACACATTAAATAGGTAAAATATCGCCCATTTATGCGACAAGCAGTATCAAAATCTACTTTTGAACCTTCAGAAAGTGTATTTAAAATAGCTTGTGGTGCAAGAAAATTATTAAAAGTCGCCTTAGAAAGTTCGGCTGCCATGAAGCGAATTTTTTCGGCAATAGTTTGGTCACTTGCTGTCCCAAAAGGAATTTTACCATCTTCGGTATCCCAAACCCGACGACCTTCCCTATGCTCCAAAAGCCACTCTTTTGCTTGAAAAATCATGTCGTCCTCATCTTCCGCAACCGCATCTATCATACCTATTTTCAATGCTTCCGTAGGAGAATAACGATGTCCACTTGCTAAAATTGGAAATGCTTTTTCGATACCCAAAAGCCACATCATACGAATAACGCCGCCACTTCCAGGCATAATTCCATAATTTACCTCAGGATAACCCAACTCAACTCTTGGATTATTGACCGCAATCCTGTAATGACAAGCCATTGCCAACTCAAAACCACTACCCAAAGCAGAGCCATTCAAAGCAGCAACTACAGGCACACCTGGGCTTTCTATATCCCGCATGAATTTTGCCAAAGCCTGCGAATAATCAAAAATTTCTTGTGGATTATTGGCTGCATACAAAAAATCTATGTCGCCACCTGCCATAAACGAGTTTTTGGCAGAGGTAATAATCACGCCACGAAGCAATCCTTTTGCCTTTTCTGCTTGCAA
>JANMGN010000754.1:0-2993 GCA_031374645.1 Chitinophagales bacterium
ATAAGGTTGCTCGAAGGTGTCACTTAGTTTAATAAAATTTTTACTTCCTATTGGTAATACTTTTTCAGAACCGTTAACTTCTCCACCAAAGAATAATGCCCCTTCTGGTTCGTATAAAAACTCATGTGCGTTTTCATCATCTTCGCTGCCGAATTGTTGTGTATTTTTGATATTCCCTTTTCCGTCTAACATAATGAATAGGATGTCTTTTTTACCCTCTGATTTGAAAAACTGCCCTTGTATCTCAATCTGATTCTCAAATGTCAGAGCTAAATATGTATTACCATCTTTATTTTTTATGATACCAATTTTGTCTCCATCAATTGACTGTTTAAGAAATGTACTTTTCCATGATACATCGCCTTTATCATCAAAATTAATTATAGTGTAACTATCGTCATTAACTTTAATATTTGTGTTAATGGTATTGATAGTTCCTATTCCAGCTAAAACAAATATCTGTGAATTATCAAATTTTGAAGCTGATGCTTTAAGAATTTTTATGTTACTATTTGCATCGAAAGTACAAAATATATTCTGCTTATCTCCCAGAATAGATACAATACCACTTTTTTGATTTGTACTTAATACACTACCATCAATTTTAGTATTATCTGCGTCAAAAACAGTTGTAAGCCCTAAATCATCTAATCCTTCTAAGACTACCATATCTGTATTACTTTTATAACCATCAATTGTTTTAAGAAATGTTATTTCTCCTTCGATACCTAATTTTAATAAAAACACTGAGGTTGTTTCACTTTTTGCAATTGTATTACTTTTGTAGTCTAAGTTGCCCGAAAACGTACCCAATACGGAGATAATATCTTTATTTTTTGCTAATTTTTTGATAGTCAAATTACTCATAGAACTTAAAGAATGATACCAAAGCCCATTATCTCCTTCAAAATTGACCATGTATTCGTTTTCTCCATTTTTGCTAATATAAGTTAAGGTATTATTTATAGCGTCTTCAAAACTGAAATATATATTTTTTGTATCGTAAAAAGTCTCAGATTCTTCTTCTACGGTATAATCATAATATTTTATTTCGCCTTCATCCGTTTTTACAAAACCTCTTGGCATTACAGCATCTTCACTTACAGCAATGCCAAAATGGTCTAATTTACCTACTGCATGGTCTGGGTCTAAAATTACCTCTTTTGAAGCTACTGGGGAGCTTGTAAAAAAAGAAGGCATATTTTTATTGTGTTTTTTTATCCCTTTCCCTTTACATGCAACAATATCATAATCGCTTTTCACTTTTTGAGTAATAAATGTACAAGGAGGATAAGAATCTGTACGAGCACTAGGGTCTTCATCAGGTCCAAAGTTAGGCTTACAATCTATTGTTTTAATATTACTACTTAAAAATTTAAAATTATTTGAGCAAAATGAAACTGTTGCACAAACACTTTTTTGCAGTAAATCTGAATCTTTTTTTACGGATGCAATAAATTCTGCTAATGTTGAAAGTGGATAGGTTGTAGGATACTTTGCAACAAGCTGCTTTTCCCACATAATTATTTCATGAACCGAATATTGTTTGTAATCGCAAGTTTGTAATTCAATATTTTCAAAATCAATTGACCACTTAGGTGAGATATCTTTTAGACAGAAATTGACATTGTATTTAAAAAGACAACCACATGTCATCGTAAAACAGTTAGGTGTCGATGTAGGTGATGGTCCTTTACCTTTGCAAAATATACTCGACATTGGATTGCCACGTGGTGTTAAATCTGCCATACAAACAAGTACAAAACTACAGATACTTTCTTGATTTGTCATTCCTAAATATAAATCCATTTGAGACTGCGAAATGATGCCTGATTGTACAGCAGCAGATAGCAAGACAGCATACTCCCCTACACGCATAAATTTCTTAGAATAAGATTTTGCACCTGCTGCAAATGTAGCTCCTCCTCCTTTTTCTAAATCTGGACATAATAAATTATAACTGCATTTTGCAAACGCTCCAGTGAAGTTGCTCTGGTTAAAGCTAGAATTTATGCCAACTTTTTCTATGCATTTTGAACAAGTATTCCCATTACATTCTTCATCGTAGTAACACTTTGTATCTGTTGCAGAATTGAATTTTTTTATTGTTGGTTTTTCCAGTATTTCTATTGTTTCATTAATTTTACAAGTTCCAATAGTAAGCTCAATAGGAATTTTATCTCCAACTTTCAACCCCGTTAAAGGTTTAGTACTGGACAAATGATGGTCGCTAGGGAAAAAATTTAAATTGTGATCTGAAAAGCCAAGAGGCACAAGTATCGTAGCTGTTAATGGCGATGCACCAGAAGGATTATGTACATATATAGAAAGTTGTCCTGTTGCACCAGCACAAGCATCTCTTTTTAAAAATTCATAATAAGGTACTTCATCAAAATATGATGTACTTTTACAGCCATTAGCATCCGTAACTATAACGTTTCCACTATTCCTTTTTATATCTTTTATTACAGCGTCATAACTTAATTGTCCATAAGCCCAAGAATATTTTACTGGCTGGTTTGCGTTGGGAAAATCAACTGATAGGTCAGATTTACAATCTTTTGTTTCCACTTTGATTGTTGCAATACCAACCTCTTTCAGTTCAAAACTTTTTGTTGCCTTTTGTCCGCAGTGATTTGTAACATTTACTGTGTAAATTCCAGTGCCTAAATCCCATATAGTATGGGAGCTTTGCTTAGATACTGGGACTGGCAGATCCCATTTTATAGTATATGGCACTCCAAATTTTGAATAATCTAATTTTATTATACTATTTATTTTAGATTGACAAGGATTTTTTACGATTGCTGTTATATCAGAATTGGTAAAATTTGATAATTTTAAATCGTACTCAAATACTCTTGCACAGCCATCAAGAGGTGTGCCTGTCTTTGATACAAATACTTGATATTTACCAGGCGCAAGATTATTTATTGTACTGCTTGTTTTACCAGTTACTACTGGAGAAGTTACAGGAATTATTCCTAGTCCAG
>JANMGN010000781.1:0-2048 GCA_031374645.1 Chitinophagales bacterium
CTTGTTGGGCGAAATTGGTACTTTACTACTTTAATAGAAAAAAACTACTGTATCAGCCGTCAATTTGATGCTAAAAAAAAGGAAGATTTGTTGCAAATTGTTTTTATTTTGCAGCAACTAAAATCGTTGATTTTAAATCGTTGATGCTACAAATTTAATGCAAGTTTCAATCTTTGTTAAACTTTGGTTGTTACAGATTGCGACAATGTAGGCAGGGTTTTGAACCCTGCCAGCGTTTTTTAGCGATTATAACAAGGATTACGACAGGCAAAAAGCAATGCCCTGATAGGTTTTTAAAACCTATCAGGGCATTGCTTTTTGTAATTTTCTTTAAGATTTTATCAAGCCAGCGGTATTTCATCCTTGATAATGCTTCTGAGTGTACCGTCTTGGTTATAAACGGGTGTCCAAATTCGGCAAGTATCGATAGGGAAATTTTTAGGCAATTCAGACAATATGTATTTAAAAGTATAAGAGCAATACTTTTTTTGGGTGATAGGGTCTTTTAAAATCCCATTGGCATTAAACTCAAAATATGGCTCAAACAATAACCTTTGTTCACCGCCAGACATTTGCTGTCCTACTTGCAATGCCCACGGACGAGCATCGGCGAGGTCGGTCAAAACGGTGTTTTTTGCCTCCATCACAGGTTTTCCATTAAAGATATAGAGGACGGTCAAGCGTTTGGGCAATTGGTTTTCCCATTCCCTATAAATACTATTGAACCATAAAAAAACAGCTAAAAGGAGTGTTCCTAATCCTGCCAAGGGGTCGAACCAAGACACGCTTTGATGTAAATCTTGATATTTCATTCCCAAAATGACGATAATGGGAAAGATAGCGAGGACAAGTATAATCTGCCAACTGTGTTTTGATAAAATGTAAGGTATAAAAGTCATAAAATTAAAGTAATCGTTTAGTTTTATCGGAAGCTGGAGCTTCTGATTACAAATTATAAGGTAAAACAGCGCCTAAATTGTTTTTTTTTGAACAAGAATAAACGCCAATAAAAGCTTTGCTGACATTATTGTAAATAAAAACATCTCGATTGTTAGCAAAACCAACAACAAGGTGTGCAATGAGCCATTGCGGACTTCTGCCAGAAAATGCCACGGGTATATCCATTTTTATTAGATTGTCGTCGGTAGAAGTTTGACATAAAAAATCTTTGGCATCAAACTGCCATTTGCTCAAAAAATCATCGTCTAAGGTATCATGTTCTATGTGAATATGTTGCAATTTTTTATCTCCGATAGTGATAATTTCTATGGGTTTAAATTTTATTTTTTCGTCGGTTTGAATATCTGCCAATAAACTTTTTGCGGTAGCGTCTAAATCATATTCATTGACGTGTTTGTATATATTTTGAGCTAAATTTACAGTGATTTCAGTGATATTATTTGCTTTTGCCTTATTTTTTATCGTGTCAGCATCGCCAATAAGATAAATAATGATGCGTTTTTGGGCTAATCGAGCATACCTAAACTCTTCTATACAAGGTGCAGAATCCAAGTAACGTTCGCAGACAAAAGCTACCAAAATATCACAATCATCAATGGCATTGATTAATTTTTGATGAAGTATCGCACCGCCTTCTATTTGCTCTTCATCTAACCAGCATTTGATAAAAGCTTTTTCTAAGTGAGATTTGATGCTTTTTACCGTGTTTTTATTTTGCCGCTTGTGGCTTAGAAATACTTTCATTGTGTATTGATTTTTATGTTTACTTATTGAAAATAACCGTACCCTACGGCGGTTTTTGCACCGATGCCGTGTTCCGAAAGAGCTTTTTTGAGCCAAGTATTTATAAAATCTAACAAATTGCTATCGGCTGTTAAATCCGTATCTTTGATTAATTTTTCAAAATCACCTGTCCAAAGTTTGAGTTGTTTATTTTGAGGAATAGCAAAATGCGTTTGAAAAGTAACTTCGCTACCAACGGTTAAAAGCATAATCGGATTGGTAGGCAAATAATCTACGGGCGCACTTTCTCCGTTGTAATATTTTTGATAATGCACATTCATCACATCAGCTTCTAAGGGCGGAGA
>JANMGN010000804.1:0-2245 GCA_031374645.1 Chitinophagales bacterium
GATATAGGACAAGCTACCGATACCTACCCTATTAGCGGTAATGGAATACTTTTTGAATGTATCGAAGGCAGTTTAACTACCAGACATTGCAATTTTAAAAATATTACTCCTATTTTAAATAATATCGAATCTGGTCGAGCAATTCATTCAGTTGGAAACCATACGCTTGACATTAGATTTAATACAATAGATTATGCCTTTACTGGTATTTCCTCAGCTGAATTTAACTCACTTATCATGAGTAATAATAAAATAGGGTCTTTTTATAAAAATATATACGCTACTGTTTATCAAGGTATTAAAGTTGGCTACACCACTCCTATTTCTCTATTAATTGAAAATAATGATATTATAGCCCTTGATAAAAATATAGAGGTAAATGAAATAAAAAGTAATAATGAAACAATAAATATAGAAATATCTAAAAATGATATTAAAAACCTTATTGGGAAGTGTATAGAAATTAAAAATTATGTGGGTAGTAACGTATTGAATATTAAAAATAATGTTATATCATCTAGCGGAGATGAAAGTGCTGGTAGCCAACTTTCATTAAACCCCTATGGTATTAAAATCACAAACTCAGAAAATATCAAAATTGATAATAACGATATTTACAGTCCAGTTGGTTTTTCAAATACATACTGCACAAAAGACAGAGCTACAAGTGCCATAGATATATCTGAAAATTCAAAAAATATTGAAACGAGCTGCAATTTTTTAGAATTAGGAAATGCAGGTGTATGCCAAGACGATATGTCGCAAGAAATACCAACTCTAAATGATTATGGTATTGGTATATCTTTAAGCAATACAACTGGGTGTAAAACATATAACAATAGTATCACCACAGCTGGCGATGCCGTTAGAATTACAAACGCAAATATCTTATCAAGTAATAGCTTTTCAGGTAATGATATAACTGCCTATTGGTATGACCCCAACATCTTCTTTTTATCCAATTTCAATATCGGTAGTAGAGATGGCTTACTCGTAAGCAAAGCAAATAGCCAAACCAAAGCTATGTTCGGCCCGCAAGTACACATGAAAAATCTTTTCCGTGTGAACCAATTTGATGATAAAATATTTACCAAAGCCACTTTGGACGACTTATCCTTAACACAACCATTCAAATTTGTAGTTGACGCTCAAGCCAATATTGAATATTTACCTTTGAAAGTTGAACCAGACAACTGGTTTAAGGATGAAATTGGTGACGCTGATATAATGGTATGCAAAGGTAACAAACCAGTAAATACCTGTCATTTTTCAGAAATGGATGCTGAACTTATCGAAAATGGAATAAAAGACGCTAACTATGGTGCAAATATAGATTGGATTATTCGTAGCAGATATTATGACAGTTTCGTTTCTGACGAAGAACTACCCAGCTGTTACCATGAAGTTGTCAAAGATTTTATTGGAGACTATAGCGAAACTTCGATAAATAAGCATACCAAAGTTGCAGACATACTAAATAATCTGGGTAGTATTTCTACTGAAAGTATTGAAAAATTAGAAATTTTACAGAAAGACCAATCTATTATTTTTACAAAATTACAAACATTGAGTACACTCTCAGATGTAAATATTACAGAAAGGGACAACTTAATGAAACAATTAGAGTCCATCGAAATTATTGTAGCTGAGATTAAAGATAATAAAAAAATTAACGATGCCAATCAGCTCAAAAAAGCAGAACTAATCAATAACTCTATTACGGAGATAAATGCATTACAACCTGATATCAATCAGAAAGTGGTTGATAATATTTATATCAACACCTTAGCGAAAGGCATCAGAGTTTTTAATAATAGCCAATGGCAAACCATTAGTGCTATGGCTTTTCAATGTCCTTACTTAGGCGGTGATGCTGTATATGATGCTCGTAGTTTATACAAAATAAGAATAGACACTGCCCGTTTCGATGATAAAAAACTATGTAAACCAGTCAAAATAGCTAATAAAGTAGCTAAGATTAATCCGACAGTATTGACATTAGCACCAAATCCTGCGAGTAATGTTGTAAAAATCTTGACAGATTGGCGAGAAGATGGGCAGTTACTTCTCACAGATGTTAGTGGTAAAATTATCTTTGAAAAAGAATTTTCAATAGAAAATCCAATTCCCCAAATAGATGTAACTGCCTTTAACGCAGGTATTTATTTTGTTAGTTTATTCAATAATAAGGGGCAATCTATCAAAACAGAAAAATTAATAATAGCTAAATAATACTAAACTAAGC
>JANMGN010000825.1:0-13261 GCA_031374645.1 Chitinophagales bacterium
GGTATGATATACTCCCGTCCAAAAACCATATTTTTAGTTCCATAAGCAGTATTTACACTGTCAGGAACAGGTTTTTTTGCCAAATCAGCCAACGCACGTACAGCAGCCAATTTCATTTCTTCATTGATAACTTTTGAGCGAACGTCCAAAGCGCCTCTAAATATAAAAGGAAAACCAAGAACATTATTCACTTGATTAGGATAATCGCTACGTCCTGTTGCGAAAATAATATCTTCACGAGATGCCATCGCTTCTTCGTAAGCTATTTCGGGCGTAGGGTTTGCCATCGCAAAAACGATACAATCTTTCGCCATTGGCTTAATCATATCTTGGGTCAAAATATTACCTTTTGAAAGTCCCACGAATACGTCTGCACCAATCAACGCCTCTGCCAATGTAGTAGAAGCTGGCTTATTATCATTCGCAAATTCTATTTTTTTGCCATCTAAATTCGTGCGGCTTGGGTGTATCAAGCCCTTGCTGTCAAACATGAAAATGTTTGCTTTTTTTGCACCTAAACTATGGTATAATTTAGAGCAAGAAATCGCCGAGGCACCTGCACCATTCACTACTATTATTGCAGTCGAAATATCTTTTCCGACCAATTCCAAGGCATTAAGCAAAGCTGCTGAACTGATAATTGCCGTCCCGTGCTGGTCATCGTGCATTACTGGAATGTTGAGCTCCGCTTTTAGGCGTTCTTCGATTTCAAAACATTCGGGAGCAGAAATGTCTTCAAGATTGACACCTCCAAAAGTAGGCTCAAGAATTTTGACCGTACGGATAAATTCATCTACATTTTTGGTGTCTAATTCTAAATCGAAAACATCAATATCTGCATAAATTTTAAATAAAAGACCCTTTCCTTCCATAACAGGCTTACTTGCTTCTGGACCAATATCGCCCAATCCAAGCACTGCTGTTCCGTTGGAAATAACGGCTACTAAGTTGCCTTTTGCGGTATATCTATACACATCTTCAGGCGTATCACGTATTGCAAGGCAAGGTTCTGCTACGCCTGGCGAATAAGCTAAGGTTAAATCTCTTTGTGTGGCTGTTTCTTTTGAAGGAATTACTTCTATTTTACCAGGGCGACCTTTTGCATGGTAATGAAGTGCTTCTTCTTTCATTGTTTTTTTTAAGTCCATAACCGTTTTATTATAATGATTTTATTTGTATCGAAAATAGGCTGCAAGGTAATACATTTTTTTAAAAAATTGTATAGATTTTTTGAGCAGTTTATCTACTCGCTCCAACGATAACTTTCCGCTTCCAAACCTGCCAAATCTATTACACGGTCAATAACTGTTGCTGCGAGTTGCTCAAAAGTGGTTGGTTTGCTATAAAAAGAAGGTGTTGCAGGGCAGATAATTCCGCCTGCTTCCGTAATCGTTTTCATATTATTGATATGAATAAGGCTCAAAGGCGTATCACGTGGAACAAGTATCAATCGGCGGCGTTCTTTCAAAATAACATCGGCAGCACGTGTGACTAAATCATTGGAAACTCCCGTTGCGATGCGTGCCATAAGTCCCATTGAGCAAGGGCAAACTATCATCGTATCATACTTCGCTGAACCTGAGGCAAAAGGTGCCATAAAGTCCATTTTTTCATAAAAATCAAAGGGGTAATTTTTATAATCTTTGTTTTCGAGTTCGTATTCCCAATTGTATTTGGCATTGTCACTCATCACAATGCCTACTTTATCTATCTGATTTTCAAGCGATTGCAATTTGTCCAACAAGATTTTTGCATAAATAGAACCACTCGAACCTCCGATAGCTACGATTATTTTTTTCATAAAATTAAATTATTTCATAATATCTTGCGCCCAAAGTTACGCCTTCTGTACCGATAGATTTTAAGCCAAAACGACCTTTTTGTGGCGCAATACTTTCTGATTGTGTACGATTGTGTAAAGCTAAATATTCTTCGTAACTAATTGGTTTTCTGTTGGTTATAAACGAAAATACACCAAATTTATCTACGACTTCTTTCCAGTTTTCTTGTACAATCCCTTCAAAAATCTTTGATTTTGCGCCACTTCCATAAGCCACAAAACCTATTGTTTTTTTATCCAAATCACTTTGTTCTTGCAAGTCAGATTCGAGCGTACTCATCAGTGCGAGCCAAATGGAAGCAGTATATAAGTTGCCTACATAACTACTTGCACGTTGCGCTTTTTCTAATTTTTCTGCTACTATTTTCTGATAAACAGGCGTTTCGCTTACTTTTTTTGTGTAAGACATATACGCTTTTGAATATTCCTTATTCGTTTGATAATCAGCTTGTTGTGGAATTTCTATCTTGTATTTTTGTAAAAAAGCAGTGTAAGAGTTTTCCATTTCCAGCTCCATAATAAAAGTTTCTATAAACATTCTTTTGGCGTGAAAAGAATAGGGCAAGTGGAAAATCATGCGTGACCAACGCTTAGAAAGTGCCTTGTATTGCGTTTCTTTAAAAATGCCTTTTGCGACGGCTTGTGAGCGAAAATGCGCCATCGCTTCATTCATACGCTCTTTGTAGCAATCGTTTGAAAATTGCCCATCAAAAACAGGTGTTTCGCTGTATTGCGCTCTACGAGGTTTGTAAAAATCATGTACACTTAGGCAAGAAACGCCATATAACTGTCTGATAATCAGCAATCTCGGATTCCATTTCACGAGCATCGCTACAGCTCCTGCGCCTTGCGTATATTCGCCTGTACTTTCCAAATCGTATTTTGCAAAATCGGTTGCGACCACAATTCCCATGCGCTCTTCATCGCCAGAAACCCAATCCATCATGTGAACGAGTGCGTCAGTTCCGCCAATGCACGCAAATGTCATATCTATCACATCGCAATGATTAAAAGGTTGCCCGAAGCGTTGCGTGAGCATTTCTGTAGCGTAAGTAATCGTTGGTTTTGAGGCATCAAGTGCGCTTTCTGTACCAAGATAAATTCTGCCTATATCGTTGATATTCAGTTGATTGCGTTCGATAAGTTGCGCAATAGCTTCGGCAGCCATTGTCGCTGAATCTTCGTGAACATCAGTAAAAGCCATGTTAATTGTACCCAATCCTTGTGCTAATTTTTCGTAAGGAATATTACGTGCTACGGCTAAATCTTTGAGGTCGAAATAAATATTTGGCGTATAAAAAGCCATATCATCTATACCGATAGGAAGCAGTTTGTGTTTTTTCATTCGTGTCTGAAATTCGCTTGTGTGTAATTAGTTTTGCGCAAAACTTTGTAGATAGTTGGTCTAAATGGTCTTCTATAAAGTTCGCAGATGAAAAACGTGGTTGCTTGCTATTTGGTAAGTCCCTTTTGCGAAAAGGAGCGCAATATTAATGCAAAAATAGGAAAGAATGTTTTATGATAAGGGATATTTTTTTGAATATTTTAAAATTTACTTATATCTTAGCGTATTTTTAAAAATAATGTCATGTTTTTTTATTGTAAACAAAAATTTATAATGAATATTTTGAAAAATTTATCTATAATTTTATCTTTTTCAATAAAATATAAGTTGTATTTTTGATTTTAATCCCAATAATATACTTCAAATTGTTTCAAAAATTGTTTCAAAAATTGTTTCAATACATTTATCTATGACTTTTAAAAATCCACTTCAATATTTGTTGGTAAAACGATTACAAATATCCAATAAAAATGCTTTGGCAATGATTGCCGAAGGTAAAATAACTGTAAATAGGGTAGTGGTTTTTGAAAATATAATCATCACAGAAAACGACGAAATTTATTACGGAATACAGCTTTTGAATGAAGGTAAAAAATTATTGTATATCGCTTTTTATAAGCCAAAAGGAATAGAAACGACCTTAAATACTGCTATTTCAGACAATTTGAAGGTAATATTGCCATTTGAAGAAGAACTTTTTCCTGCGGGTCGTTTGGATAAAGCCTCCGAAGGACTGCTTTTTTTGACCAACGATGGGCGTTTATTTCATACTATTTTACGACAAGAGCATCATACCGAAAAAGAATATATTGTAAAAACAGACAAAGCAATCGACGACGATTTTATTCAAAAAATGTCAAACGGAATCGTGATTATGGGTAAAAAAACTTTGTGTTGCGTGGTCGAAAAAATAGATGATTTTTCGTTTCGTATTGTACTAATCCAAGGGCTGAATCGACAAATTAGGCGAATGTGCTACAAACTCCACTATGAAGTTATTTCGCTAAAAAGAGTGCGTATCGGAAACGTTTTATTAGGCGATTTACAACCAAGCGAATTTCGTTTTTTGGAAGAAAACGAGTTGTGATTTTGGTATCAAAAAAAGTGGCTATCTCAATTGAGTTAGCCACTTTTTTTAAATATTATGCTTATTATCTTTTTCTAAATCCACCACTTGGAGGAGCCATTCCTGGCATACCTGGGAATTTTCCAGTACTCATTTTGTGCATCATGTCACGCATCTGATTGAACTGTTTGATAAATGCGTTGATGTCATCAAGGCTACGTCCGCAGCCTCTTGCGATGCGTTTTTTTCTACTCAAATCTATTGAATCTGGCGTTTTACGCTCGGTCGGTGTCATGGACTGAATAATTGCCTCCACTCTACGCAAATCCTTGTCGCTGATGTCAATATCTTTCATCATATTGCTCATACCTGGAATCATATTCATCAAGGATTTAATATCTCCCATGCGGCGAATTTGGTTCATTTGACCCAAAAAGTCATTGAAATCAAAGGTGTTTTTCTTGATTTTTTTCTCTAAACGTTTAGATTCTTCTTCATCAAATTGCTCTTGCGCACGCTCTACAAACGACACAATATCGCCCATTCCAAGAATACGGTTTGCCATACGCTCAGGATAAAACACATCAAGTGTTTCCATCTTTTCGCCCATAGAAACGAATTTTATCGGCTTTCCAACAGTATATTTGATAGAAAGTGCAGCTCCACCACGAGTATCTCCGTCCAATTTTGTTAGTACAACACCATCAAAATTCAAACGCTCGTTGAAGTTTTGAGCCGTGTTTACAGCATCTTGACCTGTCATAGAATCTACTACAAAAAGCGTTTCCGAAGGATTGACAGCCTCTTTGACACGAGCAATTTCTTGCATCATTTCTTCGTCAATCGAAAGACGACCCGCTGTATCTATAATGACTACATCGCAACCTTTTTGCTTCGCTTCTTTGATAGCGTTCAAAGCAATTTCGACTGGATTTTTATTTTCTATCTCCTTATAAATCGGAACACCAACTTGCTCCGAAAGCACCGTCAATTGGTCAATAGCCGCAGGACGATATACGTCACAAGCAACTACCAAAGGTTTCTTTTGGCGTTTTGTCTTTAAATAATGCGCCAATTTACCTGTAAAAGTCGTTTTACCAGAACCTTGCAAACCTGCAATCAAAATCACAGTTGGGCTACCTTTGAGGTTGATACCTGCTTGGGTGCCGCCCATGAGTTCGGTCAGCTCGTCATTTACAATCTTGACCATGAGTTCGCCTGGGCGAACAGATTTTAAGATATTTTCTGTACCGAGTGCTTTATCTTTGATTTTATCTGTAAATTCCTTTGCGATTTTGTAATTCACATCGGCAGCAACCAAAGCACGACGAATTTCTTTTACCGATTCTGCAACATTCAGCTCGGTCAGTTTACCATCTCCACGCAGCGACTTAAACGCTCCTTCTAATTTTTCACTTAAACTTTCAAACATATCTGACTTTTGTTTTTTTTATTTTCTCAAACGAACGCAAAAGTAATGGTTTATTTAGAGAAATAGTAGTTTTATTTATCAAAAAATATACAATTATTTTTTTTGTAAAAAAACAAAAATCTTATTTTATTTGTCTTGTGATAAATACGTGATATTCTTGCTTTATATTTGTACTAAAATTTATGAAATGGAGATTTTAATTATTGAAGACGAAGAAAATATTGCAGAATTGATTGCGATTCATTTGCGTGATTTGCCTGCTGCGGTAACCATAAAAGGCAACGGTTGGCAAGGACTTGATGAGGCTTTGACTGGTAAATATGACCTTTTGGTCTTGGATTTGATGTTGCCTGGCATTGGTGGAATGGAAATTTGCAGACAAATTCGTCATAAAGTGCAGCATTTGCCTATCTTGATGCTTACTGCAAAATCGGAGGAACAGGACAAAATTGATGGTTTGGAATTGGGCGCTGATGATTATCTTACAAAACCTTTTAGTACAGGCGAACTCATGGCTCGTGTGAAGGCGATTTTGCGTCGTACGAAACGAGAAACTAAAGATTTAGAGAAAGATTTGGTGCAAATTATTCGAGGCGAGTTGCTAATGGATTTGGAAAATCGTCGTGTTATGCGTGGTGGGACTGAGATTGAGCTTACTGTAAAGGAGTTTGAATTGTTGCAACTTTTTATGCAAAATCCTACACGTGCTTTTACTCGAATCGAAATTTTAGACGAAATTTGGGGCGAACAATTTGAAGGTTTGGAGCATACCGTGAACTCAAATATCAATCGGCTTCGAGGAAAAATTGAAACAGACGTAAATAAACCAAAATATATCTTGACAGCTTGGGGCGTAGGTTATAAATTTGGAAATCCTATCTAAATCTTTATGAAATATACAATATCGAGTTCAGAAGCAAGATTAAAAAAGATAATGGCAACTGTAATTATTGGTTTTTCCATCCTGATGATTTATTTTGTGGTGTTCTCTTATAAACAGCAAATTTCACAAGCAGAAAATACTACTTTGATGCGTTTGGCAGGTATCACAAACTCTTTGGCATTGCAAATTGATGGCGATGCGCATCAGCATTTGTTTATGCAATATTTGAAAAAAGATGAAATAACGCAAAATAATCAAGATAGTATTTATGCAAAAATACATCATGTTTTAGCAAAAAACTATGAGGCAAATATGTTGCATACGCCTATTTATACGATTGTATTTGATTCATTGTCAAAAAAATACGTATTTGGAATTACTTCTTCGAGCGAACCTTATTTTCGGCATCGTTACGATTCTGCACCAAAAGAACTCATGGAAAAGCACTACGAAGGCGCAATGATTCCAGAGTATGAAGATGAAAATGGTGTATGGATTTCTGCATTTGCAGCTGTAAAAAATACAAAAGGAGAGGTAGTTGCGTTGGTGCAAGCTGACGAAAAGTTTGATGATTTTATTATTAAAACTAGGGCAAATATTGGACGAAATATTGCGGTAAGTTTGTTTTTTTTTACGATTTTATTTTTAGTTTTAATTCGCATATTGCAACCCATTTTAAAAAAGGAACAAGAGGACAAAATCGCTTTGGAAAATGCTAATCAGCAGATTTCGCAATTGGATACTTTTCGTAAAGAAATGATTGCTAATATTTCTCACGATTTGCGTACACCGATGTCGAGTATTTTGGGCTACGCCGAAATTTTAATACAAAAAAAAGGACAAATTGCTGATAATGAACAAATTAAATATCTTAATATTATCTTAGGCGAATCAAAACGCTTAAATAATATGGTTGGCGAATTATTTGATTTATCAAAACTGGAAGCGGGTGAAATAAAATTAGAGAAAGAATTTTTCAATGTTTCGGAACTGGTGCAAGATATTTTATATAAATATAGTCTTGCAGCGCAGGAAAAAAATGTACGACTTCTAACAGATTTTGAATCTGATTTACCACTTATCGAGGTAGATATTTATTGGATAGATAGGGTATTACAAAATTTGATGGATAACGCTTTAAAATTTGTAAACGAAGGCGGAATGATACGGTTTTTAATTAAAAAAGAACAAAATTACTTGCTTTTTAAGGTTTGTAATTCTGGGCAAACCATCAACGAAAATGATATTCCTCATATTTTTGACCGCTACTTCAAGACTAATTCTACCAGAAAAGACAGTACAGGCTTAGGTTTAGCCATTGTGAAGCACATCATAAATCTGCACGAAGGCGATATTTACTGTGAAGTGAATGATGGCATTACGACTTTTAGGTTTGTGCTTCCGATGTCGTAATTGATGTGAGAATATCATTTTACCTACTTTCCTATCGTTTTTCTTGATTAGGTCTCCACCACATACGTTTTTAAGCCAGCATAGAAACCGTCACTATTTTTACCCAAAATCACAATTTCTCTGCGTGCATTTTCGGTCGTTTTGTAAACTATAATGTCGCTTAATTTGGTAGTCAAATAATTTTTTAAACTTAAAAAACGCTCTGCAGTAGCTTTTTCGGCTTCTCCGTGCCAATCTTGTGGCGTTATTTTATTTTGAAAAAAATCATCTATATTAAGAACTTCTAATGGATTTTCTGAGCTTTGTTTTAGTTTTTCGGCAACGATTTCATTAGAAATTGAAGTGTTTTTTTTCCACTCAACGGCTTTTAGAGGTGCATCAGTTTCGCTTGTAACGTAAAGATTTTCACACAAAATTTTTATTTCGTCAGCGTAAGACTTTTCTATTTCATTCATATTATTTTATCTTGATTTATTTTCACAAAAATAAGTGATTTTGTTGAAATTGCCAAATTAAGTAAAAGTATTTTTGCAACATACTGATATTCAATATGTTATAAAAAAAGCCTCCGCAATTTGCGTAGGCTTTTTGATTTGCACCAAGATCACGGATGAACCATATTTTTTAATATCTTAGAAGCGTCGTACTTCCTCTAAAATTTTTCTTCTCACCGTTGATAAATTCTACGACAAGCGACCACGCATATACGCCAGGCGGAGCATTATTTCCTCTAAATTTTCCGTCCCAACCGATTTTATCATCATTCACAAAAGTATTTTCTTGCGAATAAATTTGTTCGCCCCATTTGTCATAAATATTGAAAGACAATACTTTTGTACCGTTTTCGCCGTGCACGAGCAACAAATCGTTGTTTCCGTCGCTATTAGGAGAAAAACCTGTCGGAACATAAGCTACATCACGTATCAGAATTGAAATTTTAACTGCGCCTTCTCCTACACAACCTTTTTCGTCTGTTACTTTCAAAGTAAATAAAGTAGAGCTTTTGGGTGTTACAATTGGCGTTTTACAACTGTCACAAGAGATGAAATCTGTATCGTAAGGTGACCACGAATAGCTAATTTTACCACTTGTATCTGTTATGATTGGAAAGAGCGTAAGCGATTTTCCATAAAAAATACTACTGTCTTTTCCAACATTTACGCTAATCGGGAGCGGTTCATTTATTTCGATACCTTCTTGAAAAAGACAACCATTTTTGTCTTTCACAACCATCGAATAAGAAGCAGGTTTTAGACCAGCAAAGGTATTTTGTCCACTAAAATCTTTGTTGTTAAAGCTATATAAAAAAGGAGGAGTTCCGCCTGTAACTATTGCTTTTGCAGTCCCATTTTTTTGCCCAGAACAACGTACATCTTCTTTTAAAATCTTCAAATCTAAAGGAGTAGGCTGTGGAATAAAGACACTTGTATCTTTTTCACAACCATTATTATCTTTTATTTTTACTTTATAAACTCCTGATAATAAGCCACTTATAAGATTATTTGTTTCCTTATTACTCCATAAATAAGTGTAAGGTTGTGTTCCTCCTAAGCCTTGCGCTTCTGTTGCACCAGTTGCTGTTTGCGGACAAGCTAAACCTTTTACTTTCAAGGTCGCATCAAGTGGTTTTGGTTCATCGAGTGAAGTTTGGGTACTCGTAAAACAACCTTTATTATCTGTTATTTTCACGTCATAAATCCCAGCAGAAAGCCCAGTTGCTTCATCAGTAATTTGATTATTTGCTTTTGCGTCCCACTCATACGTATAAGGTAAAGTTCCTCCGAAACCTTGGACTTTTATTGCTCCATTTTTGTCGCCATAGCATTTTGGCAATACTTTATTGACTGTCGTCAATTTTATGGCAGTAGGGTTTTCGATTTTGATACTATTTTTGCCTTTACAACCTCTTGCATCTGCCACATCGACACTATAAATTTGTCCACCTGTAAGATTATTTATCGCAAAATTTGTTGCAAAATTGCTCCATTCAACAGCAAACGCACTTAGATTTGCTTTTGTATTTCCATAAAAAATATCGTCAATTTGTGCTTTTCCATCAGAGAAAAGATTGCAAGATACAGCTGTTTGGCTCAAATCAACTTTTATTTCGCCCAAAGCATATAAAAATGCAGTATCTTTTAAAACACAATTATTTGCATCTGTTATCAAAACAGGATAATTTCCAGCGGAAATAGCCTTCAAGTCTTCATTTATTTCTCCATTCGACCATAAGTAAGTATAAGGAATAGTACCACCGCTAACCGTCAAATTTGCTTCTCCTTTTTGACCAAAACAAAGCGTGTCAGTCACTGCAATTTGAGAACTTAAAGCGTCCAAAGGTTCTTTAATTTCATATTCTGCATTTGTAACACAACCTTTTCCGTCCGTCAAAGCCAAATTGTATTTTCCAGCCGCTAAAGAAATTATATTTTTTGTTTTTAAACCATTGCTCCAATCATACGAATAAGGTGTAGTTCCGCCTGAAATGTCCAATGCGATTTCGCCTGTTTTTATGCCTTTGCATTTCAAATCTGTCAGCGTTTCTTGAATTTGAACAGCATTTGGTTCGGCAATATTTATCTTTAAAACTTTTTGACAATTATTAGAATCACTTATTTCAACTGTGTAAACACCTGATGCTAAGTCTTTTATATCTTGTGTCGTATTTGAAATACCATTTCCTGACCATTTGTAAGTGTAGGGTTTTTTTCCGCCCGAAACGGTCAAATCTATTTCGCCCGTAGCTGCACTATTACAAGAAGCCGTTTTTATCGTAAATGAAGTAGCTAAACTATCGGGGTCTTTTAGCTTAAAATCTTCTATTATAATACAATTTTGAAGGTCAGAAACAGTAACATAATAATTTGTATCGCCGTAGAGATTTCCAACACTATTAGTGCCGTTTGCACCATTACTATAACTATAAACGTAAGGAATTGTACCACCTATTACATTCACAATACAGCCTCCTGTTGCTGTTTCAAAACACAAAGGATTTGTTGTTTGTAAGGTTATAATCAAACTATCTGGCTGCGTAATCGTAACGCTGTCTATTTTAAAACAAGCATTTTTATCTGTTACAGTGACAACATAAACGCCTGGTTTTAAGTTAGTTATAAGTGTGTCGGTAGATTTTTTTGCGTCATTCCAAAGATAAGTATAAGGAGGGGTACCAGCTTTTGCACTTATACTTGCTTGTCCATCTTTTTTACCAAAACATTTTACATTTTTCCATGCTTTTTTCAGCTCAATTTCGTTAGGAGCAACTATGTCAATAGATGTTTTTGCTGTGCAACCACGATTATCAGAAACCGTCACATAGTGTTGCCCAGCTGAAAGATTTATCGCTTTTTGTGTAATTTGCAAACCTTGATTGGTATCCCATTTGTAATAGTAAGGCATTTCTCCACCAGAAGGAATAATACGAGCTGCGCCTGTCAAATCTGTTGAACATTTGATATTTTCAATCTCCGTTTT
The DNA here is from genome assembly GCA_031374645.1 of Chitinophagales bacterium. Lineage (GTDB taxonomy): Bacteria > Bacteroidota > Bacteroidia > Chitinophagales > Saprospiraceae > CANHEE01. The sequence goes on from JANMGN010000825.1 coordinate 11,457, forward strand.
TAGTTTTATCGAAGGTGGTTCATACACTCGAACCGTATCAATAATCTGACATTTATTTATATCTGTAACAGTTACAATATACTTATTTTTTATTAAATCCGTTGCAATACTGTCTGTAACACCGTTGCTCCACTGATAAGAAAGTGGCAAAGTTCCACCACTTATAAGCACAATAGCGGTCGCATCTGAGCCTTCAAAACAAGTTACACTATCTGCTGCGTAGTTGAATTTTAGTTTTTTAGGTTCATTTATTACAAATTTTACAGTAGAAACACAGCCTGCTTGTTCTGTGATAGAAATCGTATAATTACCAGGCGCAAGTTTATCAAAAAGCCCAGTGGCGTTTGTTTGTCCTCCTAACTTAAAAGTATAAGGTGGTAAGCCATCAGTTGCCTTTACTTTTATTGTTCCATCATTTAGTCCAAAACAACTTATGTCGCTTAATCCATCAATTTGGGGCGTAGCTGAAACACAATTTAAAGTTTGACAAGAGCCAGAACCAATTTTTCCACCACAATTACCTATTGCTCGCACTCGTATCGAAACAGTTTGCTGCAACGCCAAGCCTGTAACTTTATGGGTCAGAAGGGTAGTAGGCGTTATCCAAGGACCATTGTCGATACTCACTTCGTAGCCTTTTGCATATAAAACGGGCTGCCATGCAAATTGGATAGTATTGTGCGTAACAAAATTACACAAAATATTAGGCACTTTTAGCGAATCTTCTACATATACTGTTATGGTATCCGAAACTGGACAACCATAGTTATCCGTAGCTTCTACGATATAAGTAGTCGTCGAATCTGGTTTGAAAATTGGTTTTGGACAATCGCTACAACTCAATCCTTTGGTCGGTGTCCACTTGTATTTTATTTCATAATAAGGTTTAAAAGTAATTTTCCAATCCAATAACCTGCCTTGTGCACCTGTTTGGTCGTCTATTAATTGTAATTTCCAAGTACCATTTGCAGGATTGTCTGGTGCGCCCCAAAGGTCAGACCAAGGGCCTTCTGCTTGAAAATCGCCTGTAAAAGGCGAGCTTCCAGAAGTAATCGGAACAGTTGCGGAAGGTTTGAAACAAGTGTTTTTATAAAAATCAAGCCCTGCACCATTGCCACCAGAGCCACCGTTATCGGTCGTCAGGTCAATAAATTGCCCATTCGGAGCAATGAGATAGCAGTCTATGTCATCTATCCACTGATGCTTCATATTGAGGCAAACGGATTCTATCATGCCAGCTTGCAATTGCACAGGTTGCACACCAAAAACTTTGATATTAGAAACAGTTGCAGGTATTTTTGGATCAAAAGGCGTAACCGTATTAATCTCAATACTATCTTTATTTTCAAAAACCAAAGGTGGCGGCAAAGGAATAGGCAAAGTTGCATCTTTTGAAAAAGCCTCTCCTCTACATATGATAGTGTCTTTGCCCAAATTTGGACTTACTATTTTATTGTCATTGAGATAAATCCAAAAAGTATCTCTGTGGCAAACATCAATTTGAACATCAAAACCAATGCTTTCTGTACCTTCTTTTAGGTTATCTGATAAAGCAATAATGGGAACAGTTATAGCAGAATCTCCATTAGGAATTTGTAATTTTGTAGGAATTTGTTCATAATCAACGCCATTTATAGCCGTTCCAATCAATTTTACATCTATATCAAACGGTTCATCTACTTTTTTAGGCAGGCGAAAAGTCACTTTTCCGTCAGTACAGCCTTCTATAACAGTACCGTCAAGACTGACCGCTTGCGGCTCTACACGCAATGCGCCTGTACCAAAACTTTTCGCTTCAAGAAAAA
>JANMGN010000589.1:0-7254 GCA_031374645.1 Chitinophagales bacterium
AAAAATACTCGTTTTATCCGCTTAAATGGTGGCGCAGATTTGAAGCTAAACGATAGAAATCTAAAATTAGAAAATGGAAAAATAGAGTATGTTACAGGCAGTAGAATTTTGGGAGAAAATGTTAGCAGCGTTCAACTTATCAATATTTTGGCACAAGGCATAGTAGGAAAAAATGGTGCTAAAAGTGGTACTGGCTTTGAATTGCTCTATGCAGCAGGAGCTGTTAATGTGGTCAATAGTGATTTTAAAGACCTATCTATTGGCTGTCGCCTTGGTGGAAATCAATATAATGTACTGATTAGCAACAGTTTATTTGAGCAATGCGGAAAAGGATTTTATTCTACTGTAAATAATGGCTCTATTGATATACGTACTAATACAAGGTTTTTTGATAATATTGTAGGCTGTCAAATAGATGATAACTCTGGCTTTGTCAATTTCAGTTTTGTAGAAGCACAAAACAATACAGCAGGTATTATAACCAGAGGAATTAAAGATCAACACATGGTAAATGTAACGAATAGCTACATTGCACGAAACGGTAGAGCAGGTATAATTGTGGCAAATGTATCAAGTTTAGTTGTACAAGATTGCATTATTGAGCTTCATAACAATGAAAGTTACCAAAAAAATGGACAACAAATCATTTTTAATTTAGAAGCTCAACAGCAAGTACAATTAGACGATATTCCAGAATGTGAAACAAGTCCTACTGCGGATTGGATAGCGTTTTCGGCAGGAATTTATGATATGCAAAACTCTAATATTATTGTTACCTACGGTACAAGCATCAATGATAATAATTATGGTATTTACAAAACGACCAATTATTTTGAAAAAGGTGGCGGACTAGTACGTGATGCAGTAATTCTCAATTGTATGACTCTGTCTAATAACTTTTTTGGTGTAAAAGGAAGTGATATAGAACTGCAAGCGGACGCTTACTTGTCAGGCGGAACACCCAATTGGGCTATCAGTCCCAATAAATTTATTTTAGGACAACAAGGCAGATATTTGTTTGATATTTGTTACAAAGCAAGTATTTCGAAGGTTCCCAATCCGATTTTGATAAGAGGTAATTATTGGGAAACCAATTGGGGCAAAGGAAATGCTCCAGACCCAATGAGTATCAATTTCAAAAATGATTGTATAGCGTTTTGTGAGCATTGCAGCACTGTAAATAATTGTATTCCATACGAAACAGCACCAGAAAGTCCTGAGCCAGTAGCTTGCGAAAAGGCAGGAAAACCAAACCCTATCAATCCTAATTTCGCAGATGTAGGATGGCAATCCGCAACTTCACTAACAGTACCTTTGGGTTATTTGGGCGAAAACACACCTGTTCATGCGCAGTTTCGTAGTGCTTACGCTGCATTATTACAAGGAAAAACAAGTAATGTAAGCGATGCAATGGAGCGTTTTGCTACAATAGCAGTACTACCTATCAGAGAAGAAACAGATAAAGTAGCGGCACAATACATCAGAGTAGCGAGAGCATTTACAGATATTTATCCTGATGGAAAAGATGAAATTCCTACAAACCCGATATACAGTAAAGTACAGAAAAATAACGGCATCACGATTTATCCGAACCCGACGAGCGATTTATTTTACCTGAGCTTGCCAAAAGGTAGCTACGAAATTAGCATTTTTGACCCACAAGGAAGAAATATCAAGCAAATCCGTAGTCAAAATCAAGAAAATACAATAGAAACCCAAGATTGGGAATCGGGTATTTATCAAGTGCTTGTAAAATCGGAAAATACAGGCGAAATGAGTTGGCACAAGGTCGTGATTGTTCGATAGTATTTTAAAAGTAAAAAAGCTGTTTCAAAATTTGAAACAGCTTTTTTATTTTTTAAATATAATTTAGTGGCAATTGCAGTAAAAAAATAAAAAAGCGTGAAAAATATTTTTCACGCTTTTTTATAAATAACTGATAATCAAATATTTATATCAATTAAAATCTTGCAACTAAGCCACCTAGTACATTTAATCCGTAGCTTGGATAATTGTACCAGCGCTCTCTTTTTTGGTTTAAAAGATTATTTAGATTTAAAAATAAACCAAAATTGCTATTGATATTGTATTCTCCTCCAACATTCAAATCTACCAATGTTCCGAGGTTTCCCACCGCACCAGTCGATTTCAAATAAGGAACTCCGTTTTGAAAAAATACTTGACTTTTTAGTTTCAGTTTTTCTTGTAACAAACGATACGCAACCGTTCCGTTGATTTCGGTAGAAGGCAAATGCCATGGTTTTTGTATTGTAGCCGTTTTCATTTTATAAATATTTTGGCTTACAGTACCTCCGATTTCAAAAGCATTTATTTTTGCACCTATTGAGCCTTTCAAATAAGTAATATCAGCATCGCCATAAATAACATCAAAACGACCATTATTTATGCTCGAATTGTAGTTAAAATTGGTATTTTGGATAAAAAAAGCTAAGTTTTTGCTTGGTTTGTAACCTCCTTGTACGTTGTAATTTACTGCGCCCCAATGCCCTTTTACACCTCCAAAAAAGTCTTGAAATGTAGTGTTTTGCATACGTTTTCCAAAATTAAAATCAGATTGTATAGAGGACAACAAATAAGGGTTGTAATTGGTCAAAGTGTGATAGGTATTTTTTTGAATATCGCCTTTCCAGCCTCCAAAAATAGCTAAACGGTCGCCCAAAACACGAACAGTTGCTTCTAAATCTGGCAACGGCTTCCACTCATCGTTAGTGCCTACCAAATTTAATCCTGCTTTTAGGCTAAAAGCGTCAGCATGAAAAGTGAAAGAAGGCATAACGTATAAGTTATTTAAACTCTCTTTTTTGCTGCTACTTCTGTTTAAAAAATCAAACTTATTGAAATCTGAACGCAACGCCAAAGCAAGCGGATGTTTGTCTGCAAACCATTTTGTAGCTTGTAATTTCAAGTCTGTATTAAATTCTTTTGAAGCGAAATTTGTCCTCAAACTTGAAAAATCCAATGACGCTGAATAAGTCAAATCCATATCATTTTTGCTCGTATTATAAACGCTAAAACCGACATCAAATAGTTTGTAATTGGTACGTAAGTTGCCGTCCATAGCATTTTTACTTGTAATGCTATCCAATGCACCGTACGCCCAAATCCCTCTTTGATTGTAGCCAACATGACCGCCAACAGCATAATCTTTATTCAAATGATAGCCAACATTGAGCTTGCCACCAGTTTCATTGAATTGTTGGAACTTGACATTTTTGTTGTTCATAGAGTGGTGTTTCAAGGCAATTGAGGCGTCAAAATCTTTGCTATTGTAAGCATAACCAGCTTCGCCATAAGGCGAATGTGGTACGCCATACCCTACTTTCACGTAGCCGTTTTTAGCTTTGTCGTCGCCTTTATTTTTTTTGTCGCTGCCCATTCCGATAGGACGGATTTTGGGTGGTGCATAAGCGACCTTAAAGTTACGGGTAGAAAGATTGTAACTTTGCGCTTTCACGCTCGTATCCAACGCTGGCAAACTCAGTTCTCCTTTGATGCGCTCCGTTTCGTTGAGTGTCACATCAAAATCTTTTTCAGAAGTTTGTGTTTGAGTGCCGATGTCGCCACCGTTATTTTTTTTAGGTTGCGCAAATACGCTAATCGTAGTCGTAAGTGCAATAAGTATGATGATATATTTTTTCATATTGTTTTATTTCTAAAAGCCCATTTCAATCTTTCCAGCCCCATCCCTACCTTCCTCAAAAGGGAAGGAGAAAAAGAGGAAGAATTTAATGTGCTGAAAATAGATGAATTATAAAAGATAATAGCAACAGAATTTTTAATTATTCATTTTTAATTAAAAACTAATTGCCGTCTAATTCTAATTTGCCATTGTCTTTTTTGCCGTCAATCAATTTACTTTTTTGCTTTGATTTCCCTTTCAAAGTATCCAATTTGTCTTTTGCTTCTTTTACCAATTCTTTATCTTCGCTATAATTATCTAAAAGTCCTTCAAGGATAGCTTGTGCTGTGGAGTTATCACCACGTTCTGCATAAATATCAGACAAAAGCATTACGCTTTTCGCTACCCAATACGGATAACCACCGCTTTCTTGATTGGCTGCTTGACAACGTGTTTCGGCTTGGTCTAAATCACGTCGAACATAATAAATGTACGCAATTCCGTAACGAGCTTCGGCTGCTTCTTCATCATTTGGCTGCAATTTTACGACTTCGCTGTATGCTTTCAAGGCTGTTTCGTAATCTTTGCTATCAAAAGCCGTTTTTCCAAGATAATATTGCGCAATAGATAAATAGTCAGATTTAGCGTTTGGATTTTTAATAATTTTGTTCGCCATATCTTTCACACCGCTTGCATTGTTGTTTCTGTATGCTGCTTCGAGTGCGCCTTTTTGAGCCTCAAAACGAACAGCATCGTTCGGTGCAGCTTTTTCTAATTTACTGTATAAATCGTACGATTTTGCAAAATCTTTTTCAGAGTTATAAGCAATTGTAGCCGCTTTTGTCAATGCTTTTACGTAATAAATACTCTGTCCACGGTTTGCGATAGATTCGTAATCTTTGAGCGCATCTTTCCAAGATTTTTTTGCCGCATAAGATTCTGCACGATGAAACTGGGCTGTCAAAGCATTTCCTGAGTTCGGATAACGCTTCAAATAATCTGTGTAAGATGTAATTGCAGCATCGTAATTTCCAGCTTCAAACTTGGTTTCTGCTGATTTGAAATTTACCGCTTCTTTGTCGCCTTCGGTCACTTTGTAACCTGGGACAGTAGATAAAAAGTCTGTATAATCGTCAGGTTTCCCCATGACCGTCACGTACAATTCTTCGAGTGCCTCTATGGCTTGCTTGCCTTCCTCTTGTGTAGGATTATTTTTAAAAACTTCTTTGTAATAAGTAACGGCAGTTTCAGGCGTATTTTGGTTGGCATACAAAAGCCCCAAACTCAATAAACCTTGTACCACGAGTGGCGATTTTCCTTTATAATCCGTCGTTAATTTTTTCAAAGGAGCAACCGCTTTGTTCAACTGATTGTTTTGTATGTAGGTCAAACCAGTTTGCAAAAGCGCATCGTCAGCATAATCGCTTGTCGGATAATCTTTTGACAAACGCTCAAAAGCAATCAAGGCTTCTTCTTTGTTGCCTTGCAAACCTTCAATAATTGCTTTTTGGTAAAGTGCATACACATAGCCTGTGTATTTATTTTTGACAGCTTCGTCATAATATTTTACCGCTTGTGCATAGTTACGATTTTTGAAATAACAATCTCCTGCACGTAAAACTGCATCGCCCAAAACTGTTTTTTCAACATAAGGATTAGAAATAGTTGCAGAATTGCGTTTGATACCATTTACACTTTCTTGAAAATATCCGAGTGCATTGTCGTATTTTTTTTGTTTCAAAAAATTATACCCTTGCATATAATTTGCAGTATAAACCGAAGCGTCGTCTGGTAAATCACGCATATTTTTAGCCAAAGAAAAATACTGTGTCAAGTAACTTGCGCTTTGCGAGTAGTCTTTTTCTTGATTTTCCAAATCTCCCAACGCATACAAAGTCAATGCTTTTGTACGAGTATCGGAGGCGTTATCCAATGATTTGGTAAATAATTCTTTTGCTTTTCCTGCATTTCCGTCATTGAAATACTGTACACCACGGTAATGCAATACTTTTTGGTAAGCCTCTTTCATCTGAGGCGATTTGCTTGGCATACCTTCCATAATCGTGAGCGCACGCTCATAATCACGGGTATTTAAAAATAAATTACCCAACACATTTTGAGCATCTGTATAGTATTTCGAACCAGGTTTTATTTTCTGCAAAGCGGTAACGGCATCTTGATCAAATTTTAGTTCGTAAGATAATTTCCCGTAATTTATCAAGGCTTCTTCTTGCAAAGATTTGTCATAATCTAAACGAGAAGCCGAACCAAATGCAGTACGTGCTGCGGCTTTGTTGCCATTTTTTAAGCTACAATCTGCAAAATAATACGCTCCAATTTGACCTAATTTGCTGTCTGTACGGCTTATTTCTTCAAAATTTTTAACGGCTTTTTTATAATCGCCTAATTTATACTGTGTAAAACCCAATTGGTAAAATTCTTCTTCGTTCAGACCCGAAGATTGTTCGGCGTAACTTTCCAAATGTGGCAACGCTTTTTTGTAATCGCCTTTTTCAAAATAGGCCTGACCCAAAAGTTGGCGAATTTCTTTTTTATTGGCTACATCGGCATCGTCCCAAATTGGCTCGCCATAAGAGATAAGTTTGTCGTATTCGCCTTTTGCAAAATGAATTTGACAAATATAATAAGGGACAACCTGTTTGTATTTTTTGAATTGTGCTGCAACTTGAAAAGATTTTATCGCTGCATCATAATTGCTATCAAAAAATTCGCACATACCATAATAGTAGTTGGCAGGATAAAAATATTGTCCATCTACATCTTTTACGCTACGAAAACCAGCTTTTGCCTGTGCAAATTTTTTGTTCACGAAATAACCATACGCCTGACGAAACTTGACTTCCAAACGTTGCGCACCACTCAGTCCGCCGTTGTCTATCATGTTGTAAAACTCGTTGGCTTTATCGTATTGTTTGGCATTGTAGTAATAATTTCCCATGTCCACCAATGCTTGCCCAGCCGCAGGGTCTGGCGAATACTTTCGGATATAATCCAAAATCAAGGTTTCGCCTTCGGGTTTGCCCATTTGCACGGCACATTTGGCGTTGTGCAACTCCGCAGTAGCACGAAGTGCTGCAAACTCGTGTTCACTGCCGTGATTAACGAGAGAAAGTGTTTGTTGAAATTCAGCTTGCGCTTGCCCATACAAACCTTGTTCGTAAAGCTCCATTCCGTGTTTGTATGCCAACTGTGGGTCGGTATAAATGGTAGTTCTTTGTGCATAAATCGCTGACAATGAGAGCATTGTAAGCGAAATGATAATTATTTTTTTTAGCATAAGATATGTTTAAGATGTCGTTTAGAATGGTTTTCTAATACTTATTTTGTTTGTTTGAGTGTTGAAATAACGCCAAATTAAGCGTGCTTATTTTAGGTACGCTCTTTTAAAACGTTAAAATAAGAATTTTATGTGAGTGAATGTTAAAATAAAAAGCAAAATTAGGAAATTTTTAACAAATGGAGAAATTTTTTTGGTAGGTAAGCATAAAAACTATTTGCTCTTAAAAAAATTAATACATATTAAAAAAATATTTAACAAAATATTTGCTATTGTTTTAAAGAATACTTATTATTGTGCTGTATTTGTTCGAATA
>JANMGN010000106.1:0-1876 GCA_031374645.1 Chitinophagales bacterium
ACACAGCTGCTACGATTTCGACACAGACGGTTTCATGGAGTACAATCAGATTATAAAAGTGGTAGATTATGACGCGCCTATTATCGGAAATATTGAGATAGAAGTGGAAGATAATTTGCAAGGAAATTGTGCTGATGGCGGTGTTATTAACTTGAAAAAAGTAGAAGTAAAAGATTGTTCAGATAGTTTGACCATCACTTACACTTCTAATATCCCGAACCATATTGGTGGAAAAATTCCTTCAAAATTAATTAATGTTCCTTATGGAAAATATAAGATAAATATCTTAGTATCAGATAATTGTGGTAATTTTTCTTCAAAAGAAATCGACGTAGAAGTAAAAGAAAAGAAAAAACCAACACCAGTCTGTAAAGATAATATTGCAGTAGAACTGATGCAAAATGGCACTGTAATGATTATGGCAAATATGCTCAATGCAGGAAGTTTTGACAATTGTACACCGCAAAATAAATTGAAATATTACATACAAGTTCCTGCGCCTGGTGCAGGTGCGACTTTCGTACAAGGTAACGTAGATACAATGTATGTTTTCAGTTGCGCAAATCTAAAAACAGGTACTACATCAAGCTTTGTTTCGGTAGCACTTTGGGTAAGCGACGAAGCAGGCAACTTGGATTATTGCGAAACAAACATCAATATTCAAGATAATATGGGTGGCTGTACAAATAATATTCCTATCCAAATGAAAATTGCAGGTACTATCAAAACAGCTAACTCGGATATGGTAGAAGATGTTACGATGAAGCTCGATGGCGCAATGGTTTCTGTAACAAATACGGATAAAGAGGGTAAATTTAAGTTTGATAATCTTTATTCGGCTAAAAATTACGATTTATCGCCTTCAAAAAATACAGAACCGCTGAATGGTGTTTCTACTTTGGATTTGGTTTTGATGTCAAAACATATTCTTGGTGTTACTTCGTTCACGACCATGTACCAAACGATAGCTGGTGACGTAAACAACAACGGCGTAGTTACAACGGCAGATATTGTAGAATTGAGAAAAATGATACTTGGTTTACAACAAAATTTTAGTAAAAATGTATCTTGGCGTTTTGTGGAAACTGGGAAAAATTATGACCCTTTACAAACAGATTGGATACCAAATTTACCGAATAAAAAAACGTTTTTGAACTTATTAACTAACCCAACAGCTGACTTCGTAGCAGTAAAAATTGGCGACGTAAATGGTAACGCAAAAACAACCAACGCTGTAGGAAATGCTGGCTCACGTGGCGAACAAAATACAACTTTTATCAATGTAGATAGAGATATAGTAAAGCAAGGCGAAACCGTTACTTTGAATTTTTCTACCGAAAAACCAAGCAACATAGAAGGTTATCAATTTACATTAAGTTACGATAAAAACACAATGGAACTCGTTGATATTCAAGGAAATGCAGAAAATTTTGCAGTCTTAGAAGCTGGATTAATTACGACAAGTTACAACGGTTCTATCGCTACAAATAGCTTATTTGGTCTTACATTTAGAGCTAAAAAAGATGCTAATTTGAGTGATGTTTTACAAGCAAATTCACAAGTAATTAACAACGAATTATATACAGTAAACGGCGAAGAAAATAAGGTTGCGTTACAGTTTAAAGGCGGAGAAAAAGGCTCATTTGAGTTGTATCAAAACCAACCTAATCCTTTCAACGCTACAACTGTAATTAGTTTCCAGTTGCCTGAAAATCAGTTTGCAACTTTGACTATAACAGACGTTGCAGGAAAAACCATCAAACAAATACATGGTAGTTTCCAAAAAGGAATTAATCAAGTAAACTTGGATAAAGCTGAACTCGGAGCAGCAGGCGTTATGTATTATCGCCTCGAAACTGCTTCAAATTTTGCAACA
>JANMGN010000135.1:0-3135 GCA_031374645.1 Chitinophagales bacterium
CTTCTAAAGACGTGGTAAATGTAGGTATGGTTTTCGTAAATGACAAAACAAATGTTTTTAATTTTAATACCAACCAACTGATGCTTTCGGCTGGTTTTACAAAAGCATTGACAAACGACAATACGCAATTTTTGACAGCCGCTATTCAAGGTGGCGTAGGGCAAAAAAACCTCAATTTTGATAACCTCAATTTTTCTGATGAGTTTGATGGTACTTCAAAATACAACGTAAACTCAAACGAAATAGGAAAATTTCCTTTGAATAATTTTTCTTACGGCGACCTTTCTACTGGTTTAAATTACGTGATTGCGCCTCGTCGTGGCGTAAATTATCACATAGGAGTAGCAGTACATCACTTAACGCAGCCTTCTATTTCGTTTTTTGAGGCAGACAAAGGCGGTACAGCAACTTTGAAACGCAAATATGTAGCTCACGTAAATGCGGCTATACCTATTAATGGTAGAACTCAAATTTCGCCACGGTTGTTGTTTCAAGCGCAAGGAAAACACGCTGAACTCAATATTGGCGCAAATTTTCGCTTACAATTCAATGATTACGGAACGACCGCAATGCACGTAGGCGGCTGGGCAAGAACTGTCCGCAATGCACCTACAAAAGTAGGTTTTGATTCGGCAGTGGCTTTGGTTGGCTTTGAGTTTAATAATTTCCTTTTGGGCTTTTCTTATGACCTCAATATTCGCTCGGTAGGCGTTTTCAAACAAGGACAAAGTGCGTTTGAAATTTCGCTCGGCTACTTAGGCGATTATGATAATGATGCTATTTTGTGTCCAAAATTTTAAAAAATATAGCAATTTACGCTAATTTCGATTAGATTCCATGTGTTTACGCACATGGCTACAAAAATGTCGAACCTACAGCTCTTTTATTTATGAAAAAAATACTATTTCTTTTTACCTTTATTTTTGCTTCACAAATTCTTTTTTCGCAAGGAAAAATGAAAATTGCTTTGCTGAAATACCGTGGCGGTGGTGACTGGTATTCGGTGGTAGATGCTTTGCAAAATATCGTAAAATACTCTAACAAAGAGCTAAATACAAGCATTGACGCAGACTACGCCACGATAGATGTAGGCAGCGCAGAGATTTTTAATTACCCATTTTTATTCATGACAGGGCATGGAAATGTAGTTTTGAGCGAAGAAGAAGCTGCTAATTTGCGCAATTATTGCCTTGCAGGTGGTTTTATTTTTATAGACGACGATTTCGGAATGGATCCTTATATCAAAATAGTTTTGAAAAGAATTTTTCCAGAAAATGCCTTACAAGAGTTGCCTTTTGAGCATCCTGTTTTTCATCAAAAATACAATTTTGCAAAAGGGATTCCGAAAGTTCACGAACACGAAGGACGTTCTCCTAAAACGTATGGTATTTTTGACAAAAATAGACTTTGCCTAATATACGCTGCCGAAAGTAATATTTCTGATGGTTGGGAAAGTCCCGAAGTTCATAAAGACCCCGAGGAAACTCGTCAGCAATCACTCAGAATGGGCGCAAATATTTTACAATTTGCTTTTCAACAGTAGAAGTCGAGAATACTCTTAAAATTTTATTTATTGTAAATAATTGGCGTATTATTAGTAGCACGGACTAAAGTCCGTGCTACTAATACTAACGTAACAAAAAATTGATATACAAATTATTTATAGTAAGAAATTCTACGTTATTTCTAAACATTTTACATCATTTTAGGTTTATATAGTATTGTTTTAATCAAAAAATAATTTTAGATATGGCAACACCTAATATTTTGATAATCAACGCATTGCGTGAAACGGCAACTCGCCTGAAAGATGGCGCATATTATGCTTGGGGACATCACGGAGCTTGTAATTGCGGACACTTATTACAATCTGTAACGAAACTTTCCAAAGAAGAAATCCTACGTCATGCCCATACAGGCACAGGAGAATGGACAGAACTCGCTGATGACTATTGCGGCACAACTAATGCTCCCGTAGATTTATTGATAAAAAAGTTAGAAGAAATCGGATTTACACCTTCTGATATTCACAGCATTGAGTACCTGACTGACCGACAAGTTTTAGATAGACTTCCAGGCGGCTTCAGATGGTTGAGTAGAAATGTACGTGAAGATGTAACCGTTTATATGGAAACATTCGCTTCGCTTTTAGAAGATAGGTTGCTCGAAACCATTCATTTACAAGGACTTATAAACGAAGTAAATGCTTACGAAATGGAAGAAAGTGAATTGGTAATGGCATAAAATACAGACATAAAAAAAGCTAAATCAGATAAATCTGATTTAGCTTTTTTTATTATATTATTTTCTAAATAAATTCTAATCTACTTTTACCAATTTTCCATCTTTTGGCTGTACGACAAAAGCATCTTTAAAACCTAAGCCTATTGCTTTTTCCTTTGCCGATTTCGCTGCATCGAGTGTTGCAAAATCCGTCAAAACAATCACTGTATTCTCGCCACTTTTCATTTCATCAACTTTTGCGACAGTAGAGAGTGCTTTTTTATCAAATTTTGAAGCATCTTTTAGCGTAACAATACGTACTTTATAATCAGAAATCGGCGTTTTAGGAGTTACTTTTTTGTCTTCTTTTTTATCATCTTTTCTGTCCATTTCTTTTGGTTGCACCGCAACTTTCCCTTCTTCTACGATAAACGCTTGGATAAAACCTTGCTCTTTCACTTTTGCCAATGCCGTTACGGCTTCTTCTCGTTTTTCAAAAGTTCCAACTTTTACCTTTGAAATAGTATTTGCAAAAGTTGAATAAATAGACCCTACACTTTTGATTTTATCATAGACAGACATGTCTATTTTTTCGCCTGTAACAGAAGCAATTTGCACCGCAAATCCTTTTTTGATGTCTTTAGATATTTGACCTTTAGTGACAAAACCAGACTCTACGGGAAGCGCCTCACTTACATCCATCAAAGTATTTTTACCTAAAATATCACGCTTTGAGCCGTCGCCAGTTTTCACGTTTTTAGCTTGTAAATTCACAAAACCTGAACGAGAAAACGATAAATCATAAGTTGCATTTTCACTCAAAGGTAAAGAATATTCGCCATTGGAAAGTGTTACCGTTTCCAAAACTTCTTTTGTTGTTTTATTAGTCGCTTTTACGACTACACCTTCTAT
>JANMGN010000196.1:0-3207 GCA_031374645.1 Chitinophagales bacterium
CAACTGACTAAATTCAAGAAGAATAAAGACCAGTTAGTAGATATGGTTGACAAATGGACATATTTTATCAAGCACGCCCAAAATTTAGAAATGATCCCTGACGACATCGAGGACGAAGGTTTAATGACTGCCTATAAAGAAGCGGATAAACACTCATGGGAAAAAGAAGAATTGATTGCTTATGACAATGCAAGTATGCGAGAGCAAGACGAAAGAGGTAGAGAACAAAAGGCAGAGGAAAGAGGAAAAGAACAAGGCGAAACTAAGAAAGAAGTTGAAGCAGTTATAGGCTTCTACCAAAACGGTGTTCCAATAGAAATTATTGCAAAATCTCTTAAAATTTCAATTGAAAGAGTTGAACAAATCATCGAAAGTCACACAAACTAAGAGCGGAAAAATCGCCTAACAATGCATCTCCGAAAATGCCGCCTAAACGGACGGCACTTCGTAGATGCGCCCGTTAGTGGAAACGACAAACAATACATTAACAATTGACAATCAATAATTTATAAAAATATAAATCAACTATTTTATGAGTGCATCAAATCAAATTTTCAAAGTCGGAGGATATAAGATTAAAACAATTTCTTTAATAAGTAATGAAATCAGGTTACTTGACTTTCATGCGTCCAGTTTTGACGAATTTAATACTGTTTGGGAAAATCCTTCAACTGAAAATAAACAAATTATTAAATATGATAATATTAAAAGTATAAGTAACGAAGAAAAAAACAATAAAATTACGATTGAGAAACTCGATGAAAACAAGCCAATTATTACAGAAATTGGATTTGTAAGTATTGATGAAACCAATAGATTTTTAAATTTCTTTCAATTTGAAAAAAACTTTACACGTACTGATAATAGGCTTTCTCCATCAGAAGCATTAGTGCCAGATATTTGGTATTTATTATTCGGTGTAGTTGCAACTATTTTTTTCTATTTTCAATCAGCAGCACTTAACGCTAATCCAGATGTTCATAGCAGAACTTTTAAGTGAACAATTTTTAAATCAATTTTATTAGCCTTAGGTCCTAACGGTGTATTATTTATTGGAGTTTGTTTTGGATTAATAATCGGATATTCATTATGGAAAAGATATAGCAATCCGCCTGTAATATCCCAATTAGTACCATAAAGAAACTAATTTCATTTGAAATATGAGAAAAATTCTTCTTTTTCTTCGAGATCATATATAAAATTTCGACAAATCAATTGAAATTGATAATAATGAAACTAAAAATGCTTAAAGTTGAACCTATTAAAATTTATGCTACATGGCTAAAAATTCACTTCTTATAATTATACTATTACTTTGTTATAATTTCTGTTTCAGTCAGCCAATACTTGATATAAAGAACTTCGCAAATGGTAATATAAAAACGTTTAACTCAAAAGGTCATCTAAAAGCAAAAGGCTTGGAATTTAGCATAAAATACCTTGATAATTGGAAAGTTCAAGAAGCAAATCGCCCAAATATAGTTCAAAAGTTTTTGACGACTTATGACAAGTTGATTATTGAATATTCTGTTTTGGTAAAGAAAATGGATTACATTCCTTCTCAAAAAGAAAAAAATGAGATATTCAATAATTTAGAAGAAATGATACCTAAGGGAGGAAAGTTTTTAGGCTCAAATAACAAACTATTTATCGACGGAGAGAAAGCAGGCAGTATAGAATATCAGTATTCTCGAAGCGCAGAACAAAATATTGGAAATTACAACGTATCAATATCATCTATCATTTATGTTATACTTTACAAAGACTATATGATACAAATATCGGGAGCATTAATCAATTCAACCAATCATCCTGATGAAGCATTATATTTTAAACAATACAAACCATTATTTCAAGTTGTTGCAGGTTCTTTTGTGATTGACGACAAATGGAAATAATCTTTTGCCAAATAACAAAAAATAGAAAAATGAAAAAAATTATATTCACACTATTGTGTTTAAACACATTGTGTTTAGTAAATGCTCAAAGTATATCTTTACAAGATTTAGTAAAGTTAGTTTGGATGAAAAATTCAGATAAGCAAGATTTTTTAAGTAACAAAGGTTTTGATTATTGGCGAACACGAAATCTTCAAGGAAGTATTAAAAACATTGATTATGGGAAAGAAAGAGTAGATAATGGCGCTTTATTCCATTACATGGAAATACTATCTTACATACCAAATGTTCCATCAGGTAATATTACATACTCAATATATTCTCAGGAGCATTTCCTTGCAATAAAGAAATATGTACTAGCAAATTATAAACTTCAAAATATTGAGAATATGAATTGGTACAAAAAAGGTTCAGTATTCATTAATTTTGGAACAATAACAGATGATTTAGGTATTAAACGATATAATATTAATCTATATCATGATTATTGATACTAAACAATGAATACAATAAAAACAAAGTTTGTAATCATTTTATAATAAATTAAAAATATATGTACCCAAAAGGAATTAACATCATAATTGTAGTTTCATTGATTTATTTAGGCTGTTCGGAAGATAAAAAGCCAGAAAACGCTATAAATTATAGCAATTCAAATAGTTCAAGCAATAATATGAGTAGTAACGAATATAATTACTCGGAAAAAGAAAGTGTTACTTCGGGAAAAGCAGATTTAATAGATTTAATTAACAACATTATTTCAGAGGCTGATGATTTAAATTGTGATGAAGTTTTGAGTGAGGCGGAAGATTTACTTTCAGAAGTCGAAAGTTGTAATTCAGATGATTGTATTGATGATTACAGCAGTAATGTTGATGATTTACAAAATAGTTTAGACGAATGCCAAGACAATTTAGACAATAATAATTCCAATCAATCCGAAGATGAAGAAAATCAAGATGAAAATAATGAGGAGAACTAAATCACATTTGCTAAATAACGTCATGACTTGTGCATATTTAACACTAATACTTACAATATCATGTTCTGAAAAGAAACCCAAAGAACAAGAAAATATTGCTAAATATAGCCAAGAATTACCTATAAAAGATACTAAAACAGATAAAACTGTAACCCTAAATTATCATTAGAGCAATAGCACAGCGCTTGAAAGCAGTCAGTAAAAGCGATGCTGAACTAAAAAAATACGTTGCACAGTTGAATGTTTTATCAAGACTTCGTAACTTGCAAGATTTAATCACTCAAACAATTTCTAAAAATATGCCAATCACATTTGATATTGAAAATG
>JANMGN010000226.1:0-9387 GCA_031374645.1 Chitinophagales bacterium
ACCGTGAGGTTTTGAAAACCTCACGGTATAACTTCAAAATTACTTACCACCTAATCATAATCAACCACATTTTTAATTTTTATTTCAGATGAAAGAAGTATTTATCGTAGCAGCCACACGAACACCTATGGGAAGTTTCGGAGGTGTTTTAGCTGGATTTTCAGCAACAGAATTGGGCGCAATTGCCATAAAAGGTGCGATAGCAAACGCTGGCATTGACCCAAAAATCATCGAAGAAGTTTTGATGGGCAATGTTTGTTCTGCAAATGTAGGGCAAGCACCTGCACGTCAGGCAGCTTTGGGCGCAGGACTTGGTTTTGATGTTAATTGTACGACTATCAATAAGGTCTGTGCTTCGGGAATGAAAGCAGCAGCTTATGCAGCGCAAAGTATTATGCTTGGTTTTACAGATATTGCGGTTGCTGGCGGTATGGAAAGTATGTCAAACATTCCATTTTATGTACCAAAAGCACGTTTTGGCTACAAATATGGCAATGCAACTTTGGTAGATGGTTTGGTACGTGATGGACTTTCTGATGCTTACGATCATCGTGCAATGGGTTTTTGCGCTGATGCGACAGCTGTAAAATACAATATTTCAAGAGAAGAGCAAGATCGTTTTGCGATACAAAGTTATCAACGTGCGGCAGATGCTACGAGTGCTGGTCGCTTCGCAAATGAGATTACGCCTATTACTATTGCTGGTAAAAAAGGCGATGTGATTGTAACAGAAGATGAAGAATTTAAAAACGTATTTTTTGATAAAATACCTTCGCTTCGTCCTGTTTTTGAAAAAGATGGAACTGTAACAGCTGCAAATGCCTCTACTATAAATGATGGAGCTTCGGCACTGATTTTAGCAAGCAAAGAAGCTGTACAAAAATATGGTTTGAGGCCAATAGCAAAAATAATTTCGTTTGCAGATGCAGAACAAGAGCCAAAATGGTTCACGACTTCGCCTACTTTGGCAGCGCCTTTGGCTATAAAAAGAGCTAAAATGACTGTAAAAGACATTGATTTTTACGAAGTGAACGAAGCATTTTCGGCAGTAGCATTGGCATTTTCGCAAGTATTGAGCGTGGACGAAAGTAAGATGAATGTAAATGGTGGAGCAGTAGCATTGGGGCATCCGCTGGGTTCTTCAGGGTCTCGAATTTTGACTACTTTGACGCACGTTTTACAGCAAAATGATGCCAATGTCGGTTTGGCAGCTATCTGTAATGGCGGTGGCGGCGCAAGTGCGATGATTATTGAAAGATGTTAAAAATATAGTTTTTATACTTATTATTTCACGCTAATTTATTTATTTAAAATGAAAAAAATTTTACTCTCAACGCTTATCGTAATGGCGAGCTTTATGACGGCATTTAGTCAAAACTTAGTTATTACAGAAATCATGTACAATGACCCTGCACCTGGTGTAGATTCTTTGGAATTTGTAGAAATCTTCAATGCTGGCACTACGACCGTAAATTTGAAAGATTTTACGTTCCGTACAGCTTTCAACGATACTCTTCCGAACGCAAGTATCACGGCAGGCGGCTATTATGTCGTAGCTGTAAATGCTGCTATATTCAAGTCAAAATTCGGTTTTACTCCTGGCAATCAGTGGAAAAACGGTGCTTTGAACAATGCTGGCGAACGTATTGATTTGTACAATGCGACTGGTGTATTGGTAGATTCTGTTCGTTACAGCGCAGCGCTTGCGCCTTGGCCTATTGCTGCAAACGGTCAAGGACCTTCGCTGGTTTTGTGTGATGCTAAAAAAGACAATGGAGATGGCGCAAACTGGACAACTTCTACCGTAAAAGCTGGTTTTCAAGGTGGTGGAAAAGACGTTTATGCTTCTCCTGGAAAATCGGATTGCGTGGCAGTAACGGTAAAAGCAAATTCGTTGAGCTATGCAACTTCAAAAGCAATTAGTGTTAGTATTCCTTTGGCAGCTATGGCTTCTCCTGCAAGTGCAGTGATTACAATTACAAAACAACCCGCAAACGGTACATTGACTTTGAAGGGAACAAACTATGAGTATTTACCAAATTCTACTTTTTGTGGAAAAGATGCTTTCGATTTCAAAGCAACTATTGGCGCAAATAGTGATATAGCTACAGTTAGTATCAATGTGGTTTGTCAAAAATCATATCCTGTATATGGTATCGGAAAAGTAACTGCTGATGCAAACAACGACTTTATTTCAGATAGTTTGAATGTTTTTTGTGAGGTAGTTGGTGTGATACATGGTGCGAATTTTGCGACAAGCCCAGCTGTTCAGTTTTGTATTATAGATGCTGCGAACAAAAACGATGGTATCACGGTGGACAGAGTAAAAAACTTTGGTTATACCGTAAAAGAAGGCGATAAAGTACGTATTCAAGGTAAAATTTCTTCTTTCAATGGTTTAGCTCTTATCACGCCAGATACGATTATTGTGAACGGAACGGGAACTGTTTTTGCGCCTACAACAGTCACAAAATTAGACGAATCTATTGAAAATGCCTTAGTAGAAGTGAAAAACTTAACGCTCACAACACCTGCTCAATGGACATCGACTGCACCTGCAGGTTTTAATTTAGATGCAAAAGATGCAGCTGGTAATGCCTTTGTAATTCGAGTAGATAAAGATATTGCAGCTTTGTTTGCAAGTGCTGGTCCTAAAACCAATAAATTTGACTGTATAGGTATTGGCTATCAGTTTTCGGCTACTTCGGTTGGTGGCTATCAATTGAATCCTCGTAAATTATCAGATTTAAAAATTTATGTTGGTACAAATGACGTTGAGTTAGGCGCAGCAATTAGCGTTTTCCCAAATCCTTTTCAAGACGAAATCGTAGTGAAAGTAAACAATGCAGCTTTGCAAATGGATAGAATTTTTGTAAGCGATGCAGTTGGTCGTTTGGTTACTTTTGTAGCACAACCTACTGAAAATCAAACTATTGAAACATCTTCTTGGGCAAATGGCGTTTATTTTATTACGGTAGAAAAAGACGGTCGTCAGTTTACGACAAAAATGGTAAAGTAAAAAAGTAAGTATATTTTTTGAAAAAACGCTCTGATGGCATAAAGCTGACAGAGCGTTTTTTTATTTGTAACCGCTTAGATAACATAGACTTTAGTCTATGGTAATCTACAAACAATTCTATTTTGTGTTATTATAAACTTTGCTTGCAACGGACTAAAGTCCGTTTTACCAGTCCGCTAAATAGTTGCCTTTTTATTTATAAAAACTTATATCATCACTAAAATAGTTATACGGTATTTTATTAAACTCCTAAAAAAATTGTATTTTTGCGATACAAATAAAATCATACTGTCATGCGACCAAATTTCAAGCAAATTGCACTCGATTTAAACCTTCGTCCAAGCCCAACCACTGCTGTGAGTGAAGAAAACCTTTGGGAAACACCTGAAAAAATAAGTGTAAAACCTATTTTTTCACCCGAAGATGTAGCAGATTTGCAACATTTAGATTTTGCAGCAGGACTACCACCTTTCTTGCGAGGGCCGTACAGCTCTATGTTCGTTTCGCAACCTTGGACTATCCGTCAATATGCAGGTTTTTCAACTGCCGAAGCAAGCAATGCTTTTTACCGTAGAAATTTGGCGCAAGGACAAAAAGGGCTTTCGGTTGCCTTCGATTTAGCCACACACCGTGGCTACGATTCTGACAACGAGCGAGTAGTTGGCGATGTAGGAAAAGCAGGTGTTGCAATTGATAGTGTCGAAGATATGAAAATTCTTTTCGACCAAATTCCGCTCGACCTCATGTCCGTTTCTATGACCATGAATGGTGCGGTACTTCCGATTATGGCGTTTTATATTGTGGCAGCAGAGGAACAAGGCGTTTCGCCCGAAAAACTAAGCGGAACTATCCAAAACGATATTTTAAAGGAGTTTATGGTGCGCAATACGTACATATATCCACCTTTACCTTCGATGCGAATTATCGCTGATATTTTTGCTTTTACAGCTAAAAATATGCCCAAATTCAACTCGATTTCTATTTCTGGCTACCATATTCAAGAAGCTGGCGGTACGGCAGATATTGAGTTGGCTTATACACTTGCGGACGGTTTGGAGTACCTCCGCACAGGAATTGCTACTGGTTTGGACATTGATGATTTTGCGCCACGGCTGTCTTTTTTCTGGGGCATAGGCATGAATCATTTTATGGAAATCGCTAAAATGCGTGCTGGACGTATGCTTTGGGCAAAAATTGTGAAACAATTTAATCCTAAAAATGCGAAATCTATGGCGTTGCGGACGCATTGTCAGACTTCGGGTTGGAGTTTGACAGAGCAAGACCCCTTCAATAATATCGCTCGGACTTGCGTAGAGGCACTCGCAGCGGCACTCGGTGGCACGCAATCTTTACATACAAACGCACTCGACGAAGCACTCGCTTTGCCTACTGATTTTTCGGCAAAAATCGCTCGTGATACGCAGATTTATTTACAAAAAGAAACGGACATCACAAAGGCAATAGACCCTTGGGCTGGCTCGTATTACGTAGAATATTTGACAGATGCACTTACAAAACGAGCTTGGGAACTCATCGAAGAAGTAGAAGCGTTAGGCGGAATGGCAAAGGCAATTGAGAAAGGCGTTCCGAAAATGCGCATCGAAGAAGCAGCGGCACGCAAACAGGCAAAAATAGATAGTGGCAAAGATTTTATCGTCGGTGTAAATATTTTCAGAGAAGAAAACGAAGCTCCTATTGACCTTTTAGAAATAGACAATGAAGCTGTTTTGAAATCACAACTCACTCGTTTACAACAAGTTAAAGCAAACAGAAATGAAAAAGAAGTAACAGACGCATTGACGATGTTGCGACATTCAGCAGCTACTGGCGAAGGAAATCTCTTAGAATTAGCTGTTCATGCAGCAAGACAAAGAGTAACTTTGGGCGAAATTTCCGACGCTTTAGAAACGTCTTTTGGGCGTTTTACGGCACAAACTCGATTGGTCAGCAATGTGTATTCTGGAGAAATGAAAATAGACGAAAATTTTAAAAAAGCACAAAACTTAGCAGACGAATTTGCTAAAATAGAAGGTCGTCGTCCTCGGATTATGGTCGCAAAATTGGGACAAGACGGACACGATAGAGGCGCAAAAGTTATCGCAACTGGTTTTGCAGATTTAGGTTTTGATGTAGATATGGGGCCACTTTTTCAAACACCTGCCGAAGCTGCCCGACAAGCTGCCGAAAATGATGTTCATATTTTGGGTATTTCTTCGTTGGCAGCAGGACACAAAACACTCGTTCCACAAGCGATAGAGGAACTACGAAAATTGGGTCGTGAAGATATTATGGTCGTCGTTGGAGGTGTAATTCCTCCGCAAGATTACGATTATTTGTATCAGTTTGGTGTAGTAGGCGTTTTTGGACCAGGAACTGTATTGAGCAAAGCAGCTGGACAGATTTTGGAAGTGATGTTGAGGGATGCGTAGATAAACACAAATCTCGTGCGCTAACGCACAATGGTAAAAAATTACGTGTTCCGTGCTACAAAAAGGTCGAACCTACGGCTCTTAAAAAAAATGGCAGCGATTTTTTCGCTGCCATTTTTTTAAAATCTACTCCGCTACCACTTTCCCATTTTGTATATTTTTGTTCCCCATTTTTATTTGATAAAAATACAAGCCTTTGGGCAAATTATTGCGCAATAATTGGACTTGATTATCATGAAAAATGGTTTTTTCTATCAGTTTTCCTTCGATACTAAAAAGATATAAACTTAACTTTTCGTTGTCTTTATTTTCAAATTCTTCTAGCTCAAAAGTAATTTTATCTTCAAAAGGATTCGGATATACTTTCAATCTAACTTGTTGGTAATCAGCATTTTTTACAGCGACTGTATTTGTTGTCTTTATAAAATCTTTACCAATAGTATGGTAAGTTGTATTGGTAAAAATAGGCGGATTGAAATCAAAATAAATGTCTCCTCGATTATAAATAGGTGTTCCTAAGGGTAGATTTGGTTTTTGAGCAATCCTAAATTTGACGTGTCCTTGTGATTTTGCTTCATCTTCTTTTTTTGTAGTCAGCTTTATTTTTTCAAAAGTAAAAGACAAAACACCAGTTTGTGAAATATCCCAACGATACGGGTGACTACTTGCGCCTACTTCTATGCTATTTATGTCTAAATCAATATCTAATTGGTCTTTTAAGACGACCAAAAAAGCGGTATCTTTTCCTTCATTTTGAAAATGCAACTCATATTCTATGCTTGTATTTTGTTCAATATAATGTTTATTATCTTGAAAACCTTCTGGAAAAGCAATTTTTTCATTAGGGTCGTAAGACGTTACATTCTGACGACAATAAATAGCCGTAAAAGGGTCGTCATCATCTTTTGAATACTTATTTACCATTCCTAAACTAATAAGTTGTTGATTTTTGTCAGTACAAGCCTCCACCCAAGCACTCGGATTACTTTTCAAATAAGGATAATTCTCTTCTTGTTCCGCTTCTATACGGTACATTTTCCCATTTTTAGGCATTTTTATCACAAGAGAATCTTTTGCAGCAAGTTGGAATGTTCCTTTTTCGTAAACTACTTCGTCTTCTACTATTCTGTATTTTCGCTGACTTGCCATCTTATTTTTACCTGTATTTTTTACAGTCAAAATTACCTCATCTACACCACAGGTTGCTTTTACTTCCACTTTTGCGCCACCGTAATTATTGGGTACTGGCAAACAAATACTATCGGGATAAATATGTACCTCGACACAGTGCGTTGCATTATTTAGAACATCACAAGCCAAAAATGTAGTGATGTTAAAGTTCCCACATTCCGCTACTTTTACATCTGCAATATCAAAAGTCAAAAGATTACCTACCTGTTTTGTCAGCGGTATAGAAGACGATTTATAGTTCATATTAGGGTCTAATTCTACTGTTACATAAGCATTTTTTGCCACAGCAGAACCATTGTTACAATAGCTAACAAAATAGATATTGTTCATACAAGGGCGCAAAATATTTGCAGAAATATCTACATTAAGATACGGACAATAAGCACTAACTTTAAGTGGAATGTCAACTACTGCCGAATCTTTTAAATCAGTCGTTATCGGAGAACAAACCGACTCGTAAAAATTTCTCGCTTTTGTACTAAATGTATATTGAGCAGGCGCTAACGCCAGAAAATAGCCCGTAGAATCTGTTTTAGTATATTTATTCGTATTTATTTCTACAATTCTATTGGGTAAGCCTTGTTCATTAGGCTGCCTTTTACAATCTGTATTTTTATCTAAAAAAACTTCTCCTCTAACAAAATTATCAGTTTTTTGTACTCCGATATCCACACAGCCACTTTGGATAGTTTTAAAAGGGCATTGTGACGGCTTTAATATAGGTTTTACACAGATAGTGTATTTACCAGTACTTGTAAATTTATAAGTTACTGTACCGTCTATGTCATTTTGTTCTTTTTTTATTGCAGGTGGATTTATCGTCCAGTCCCAACTCGAAACGCCAATAATACCAGTAGGTTTTTTCACTTCATAAACTTGTTCAGTTACATTTAAAACAGCAACCAAATCGCCTATGATTACTGGTACGGGAGTAATGTTCAAAGAACCTACCTGACTGTAGGTTAGCTTAAAATCACAGATTGCCTCTGCACAACCGTCCATTTGAAGCCAGTATTGCTTTCCTGGGACAGTAGCAATGGACAATTGACCATCTGTGACACAATTTAGACACCCAATTGCTGAAACATTATCACAATCATTTCCTTCAAAAAAAGTAGCTTGTAGAGAACCTGAGGCTCCAGTACAATTAGTAGCAACGACATCTACTGTAAAAGTGCTACCTAAAGCAACAAAAGTGTACCAAGTCGGATTGTCTTCGGTTGTATTAAAACCGCATGGAACGTTCACATTAGGAGAAAATCCGTCTTGATTAGGCAGAGTACCAGTTATAATTCCAGTATTAGGAAGGCAATCGGCGGAGCAAGGCTCATTTTCTATTTGTGCCAAAAGAGATTGACTGCTTGCTAAAAAGAAAAGGATAGCGTAGAATATTTTTTTCATGTTAAAAGGCTTTTATTTTGTTTTTGAAAAATATCTTGTACAAAGTTACGGTATTTTTATTTAATATGCAAAAATAAATTATTTGTTTTGTGCGCTTAGCCATACGGCTACAAATTATGTATTCCAAAAAGGTCGAACCTACGGCGCTTTGAATCACATATATACTTTTCCAAATTTATAATTTTGTTTTTATCAAAAAAGATATTCAAAAATTTGTTTTTAAACAAAAAAGCAATAAAAACTAAAATAACAAATAAATAAAACCTATATTTGTGTCCCAATTCTATTTTGAAAACACTCGTTCGTCCCAATTACTTTATTATAATTCAAAAGACAAAATTATTCACAATTGTCAGTTATTAATTAGTACAATATGTTTTCTCACTACATTTTTTCTTCTTTGGTTGCGCTTTGCGCCTCTTTTTTACCTCAAAATAGCAAGCCTGACGCTGCTATTTTTATTGAAAAAACACCTCCTAATACGATTGTTACCATAAAATCGCAAAGCGAACGTATCGATTTTGTACTCACAGATACTATTCAAATGCTCGAAATGCGTGGTTTAGAAATAGGGCAAGAATACGAGTTTTTTTTAGGAAATATCCCAAATACGCCTAAAAGTAATTTACTTTTAGCTGGAAAAGACATTGCATTTCCAACGGTTTTTAAAGCAAAAAACACAAACGAAATTTTTACTATAAAAACAGTTGTTGGCAGAAATCAATCGCTCAACCATACTTGTTATTTTTCATACAATAAAATAAACAACACACCTACGGCTGCAAATGCCAGTAGCCGCAGTCCTCTGGCAGTTATCTCTACCGTAAATGGTTCGAGCGTAACCAACTTAATCAAACAAGTTTTGATTGGAACAGATTGTTTTGAAGTCACAAATGCCATAGTATTAGGAAACACAACCCGTTGGGGAACTTTTGCGAATGGCTCTACTTCTATTGGAATAGGAAATGGAATAGTAATGTCCACAGGGCTTTTGAGTAATATAGGACAACCATCTAATATTTTGGCAAGCACATCATCAACTGGAAGTTACAATGATCCTGTTTTAGGAAATTTAAATGACCCCATTGTAATCGAGTTCGATATAAAGCCAACTACACCTATTTTGAGTTTCGATTATGTATTTGCGTCAGAAGAATATTGTCAGTATGTAGGCAGTATCAATGATGCTTTTGGATTTTTTATCTCAGGCCCAGGTATCGTAGGGAATTATAATATGGCAAGAGTAAATGGCGTATCTTGTTCTATCAACAATGTCAATCATAACACAAATTCTGCTTTTTATTACAGCAACAAAATGATTGGTACACCACTTATCGGTGGTTGCAC
>JANMGN010000607.1:0-9947 GCA_031374645.1 Chitinophagales bacterium
TTCCTTTGGCTCTCCGATACTCTCCAATGACGTATATAAACTCTGCGGTTTCCCTACCCGATTTGCGTTCCCCAAGCCTTCTCTTGCAGCTATTATAAGGAAAATCAACCAAAAAACACGTCGAAATTCTACATTATTAATTCGTTGTCCCCAATTGTAAATTTCATAAAACGCAACAATATTAACAATAAGAAAAAACAACCACGAAAAACGCCCCAAACCTCTAAACTGTTTCAAAGGTCCTGTGTAATCCAATAAAAACTCAAGTTGCGGAATTTTAAAAGGAAGTCCAGTGGAAAATATATATAATATAACGGAAGCCCAAAATGCTGTTCTCAAGAAATTTCCTTCGGGCAAGTCGCTATCGTCTTCGAGCATAGTTACTTTTCGGGTAAAAATCCAAGAAATTATACGAACCAAAACAAACAAAAAGCCTGCAAACCCAATATAATTAATAGATTCAAACTCGCTAACAGCTCTAATTTTAATCAGATAAGTATCTATAAAAGTATAAAACCAAGAGCCAGGATTAAAAAATGTTCCTTCCCAAACCGTCACATAATGCAAAAATCCGTAAGGACTATCGGGGCGGTCGGTTACACCATTTCCTATTTTTAACCAAATAAAATTTAATAAAATAAAAGGAACAATGACTTGTATTGCCCAATGTTTTGAATAAAATGAAAAGGTACTTTTATCTTTTATTACTTTTATAAAATAATAAATAGATAAGAAAATGGCCGAAATTCCGAAATAATAAAAATGCAACATCGGTGCAAAAAGTACAAGCGAAAAAATTGCCATGCTCCATTTCCACTTGCGCTCTTCAAAACGCATCAAAAAATACAATAAAAGCAAAAGAATAACTTCATAACTCAAAGCATAATGACCACAAAAACGTGCAATTTGTGGCGATAACCAAGCCACAGCTATTGCAGCTATCAAACTGTACCAATGTGGTAGGCTCAATCGCCTGAAAAAAATATACAATATAATGCCAGAAAAAAACAAAGATAAAAGCATCATTATATTCAAAACACCAATCGTATGCTGCGAAATATCCGTAATATTATTTTGAACAAAACGAAGTATATTGCTCACAAGTGGCTGATTGTCAGTAAACAAAACGTGTTCGCCATAAGGATAATTCATGCCATCAAAATGATTGTACGAACGGTCGTTTTTTACATGAAGCATTGGGGTCATATAATTTTTAAGCCCATCACCACCTGATGAAAATAGCAAAGTATTTGGCGTTTTCAACAATGCTGAAAATTTACTATTGATGCTTACAAACATAAGTAAACACAAAACCACCCACTGATACCACTTTATTTTAGTGTCCATTTTTATTATTTTTTGCAAAAATAGAAAAATTGTTATACTTTTATAAATTAACGGATAAATTAGTCCGTTTATATAAAATTTTTCTCTCTTATTTATAACATTGCATTGCACACAAAAAATATAAGATTAGTAAATTGTTTTGGTAGGATTATAAAAAAAATACTAATTTTTTTACGAAAATACTTGATAATTAAAAAAAATATGTAACTTTGCGGAATAGTTGAAATAAGTCAGAGTTTTCGCCTTCAACTGTTCCTCATATTTTACGCTTTCGACGTAGTTCTTCAATACATTTCGTTATCACAATCCTTACTTTTTTACTAAAAAATAAAGCTATACTAACGACTTTTCAAAACGAGCTATGCTGTTTGTAAAATATATCCATAAATAAAACGTTTCTTTTTTTAATTAAATTATTTTCCTCCTTTAATGGGAATTGCAAAAAATGAATGACCTTGTTTATTCCAAAATAATTGTATGTAAGATTTCGCTCCGAACTACAACCGTTTTTTAAACACAAGATAGCATACACTCCGCAAGACGGATTGCTCAAATTTTAGCTTCCCTTCAGGATTTTCTCCACACAATTTTTAAATTACTATGTACGACATTCTTCAATTGAATGAGATGTTGGTGCCCGAATTAAAGGACATCGCTGGACGACTTGAAATAGCTGACGCTACTTCTATGACCAAATCAGACCTCATCTACAAAATATTAGACCACCAAGCCCTTAACAGTGGTACTGATAGCACTAAAACTACTCGCACCAGAACGAGTACTCCCGTAGAACGCAAAACAACCGTCAAACCAGCAGTTAAAGAAACAGCTAAAGATCCTAACAAACCAGCAGGAATAGCAGAGCGTTTTGAGAGAAACGACAGAAATAACGTTGATAAAAGTGCTGTAACAGTAAAATTGCGCCCAAGAAAAAGCAAAACTGAAGAAAGTGAAGAAGAGAATAGTATTGCACCTCGTGAGCATGCTTCTCGCTACCAAGCTCCTGTTTATGCTCCTGCCGTGGAGGAACAAGCTGCTGAACCTGTTAAAAAAATAGAGCATAAAACCATTACGATTATAGATGAAGACGGTGAAGAAGAAGAAATTATTGTAGTTGCAGCGGAAGCAACACCAGAGTCAGTTATCCAAGAACCTCAGCCAGTAAGACAACGAGAAGAATTTCGCAGACCAGAAAGAGAACAACCTTCACAAGCATTTAACATCGAACTTGATGGTTTGATAGAAGGCGATGGTGTTCTCGAAATGATGCCTGATGGTTACGGTTTCTTGCGCTCGGCTGACTACAATTACTTGACTTCTCCTGATGATATTTACGTTTCTCCTTCGCAAATAAAACTTTTTGGACTTCGTACAGGCGATACTGTTCGTGGTGCAATTCGTCCACCAAAAGAAGGCGAAAAATATTTTGCCCTGTTGCGAGTTTCTCGTATCAATGGTTTAGAGCCAAAAGACATTCGTGACCGTGTTCCTTTTGATTATTTGACACCGCTTTTCCCTACTGAAAAATTCAATTTGTGCAATTCTCCGTCTGGAAAAGACTACGGTACACGCATGATTGACCTTTTTACGCCTATCGGAAAAGGGCAGCGTGGTCTTATCGTTGCACAACCCAAAACAGGTAAAACATTTTTACTAAAAGATGTTGCCAATGCAATTGCGAAAAATCATCCAGAATCTTACTTGATGATTTTGTTGGTAGATGAACGCCCAGAAGAGGTTACGGATATGAAACGTTCCGTAAATGCAGAAGTTATTGCTTCTACTTTTGATGAGCCAGCAGAAAACCACGTTCGTGTAGCAGGTATTGTCTTGGAAAAAGCAAAACGTTTGGTAGAATGTGGACATGATGTTGTGATTTTATTGGATTCTATAACACGTTTGGCACGAGCTTACAATACGGTTGCGCCAGCAAGTGGAAAAGTTTTGTCAGGTGGTGTAGAAGCAAATGCTTTACAAAAACCTAAGAAATTTTTTGGTGCTGCACGTAATATCGAACATGGTGGTTCATTGACTATTTTGGCAACAGCCTTGATTGATACAGGCTCAAAAATGGATGCAGTAATCTTTGAAGAATTCAAAGGAACTGGTAACATGGAGCTTCAATTGGATAGAGCTTTGGCAAACCGTCGTTTGTATCCTGCTATCAATTTAACTACTTCGAGCACTCGTCGTGATGATTTATTGATGGATAAAGACACGCTTCAACGTATGTTTATTCTCCGCAATCACTTGTCAGATATGAAACCAGAAGAAGCAATGGATTTTTTACTAAAACAAATGAATGGTACAAACAATAACCACGAGTTTTTAGTAGGAATGAACGGATAATTAATGATGAATGTAAATAGTTCATTATCAGTTTGTTATAAAATATTACTACAGTAATTTGACAAAATAATTATAATTTATGACTGTAAAAATAATCAATCGCTCCAAAAATGAACTACCTCACTACGAAACTTCGGGTAGCGCAGGTATGGATTTACGAGCAAATATTGATGCTCCTGTTTTTTTAAAATCATTGGAGCGTACTTTGATTCCAACAGGTCTTTTTATAGAATTGCCACAAGGTTACGAGGCTCAGATTCGTCCAAGAAGTGGTTTGGCTATCAAAAAAGGAATTTCTTTACCTAATACGCCTGGTACTATTGATAGTGATTATCGAGGCGAAATAAAAGTAATTGTGATAAATCTTTCTGCCGAAACACAAATGATAGAACCCGAAGAGCGCATCGCTCAAATGGTTATTGCAAAATACGAGCAAATAACTTGGGAAGAAGTGAGTATTTTGAGTGATACAGAAAGAGGTGCTGGCGGTTTCGGAAGTACAGGAACTAAATAAATACCAAATCCGTTATATTATTTTATCGTTTAAAAGGATAAATTACTTTCTTGTGGTTAGTAATTTATCCTTTTTTATATAGAAATAAAAATTATCGAAACGTCAAAAATAAATAAAAATCAAAAAAATAGTGGCTTTGTTTGAAAAAACATAAATAGCTTAAAAAAATGTCTATTTTTGCACTCTGTATTTAAAATACATTTATTCAAACATGGATTTAAAATCACAAATTAACATAGAAAAATTGCCTCAACATATTGCTGTCATTATGGATGGTAATGGGCGTTGGGCAAAAGAACGTGGCAAACCTCGTGTTTTTGGGCATCATAGTGGCGTGACTGCAGTACGAGAAGTGACCGAAGCTGCCGCCGAGTTGGGTGTAGAATACATGACTTTATATGCTTTTTCTACTGAAAACTGGAATAGACCAGCAATCGAAGTAACTGCTTTGATGATGCTTTTGGTAGAAACTATTCACAAAGAAGTAGCTACGCTAAATAAAAATAATATCCGCTTGAAGGCTATCGGCGACCTTTCAAAATTACCCGAAAAAACGTATAAAGTATTACTTGAAGGGATAGAAAAAACAAAAAACAATACTCGAATGACCTTGGTTTTGGCTTTGAATTATAGCGCAAAATGGGAAATTCTCCATGCTATTCAAGATATTTCAAAGCAAGTTGCTGACAAAAGCATCTTGCCAGAGCAGATAAATGAAGACGTTTTTGAACAGCATTTGAGTACCAAAGGAATGCCTGACCCTGAGCTGATGATTCGGACAAGTGGCGAACATCGTATCAGCAATTTTTTACTTTGGCAATTGGCTTACGCAGAATTTTATTTTACAGAAACTTTTTGGCCCGACTTTCGCAAAGACGATTTTTATAAAGCGATTATTGATTTTCAAAATCGAGAAAGACGTTTTGGGAAAACTGGAGAGCAGGTACAGTAACTTAAAACATTGTTTATCAGTTTAATACATAATTATTCATTTTTAATTTTTAATTAGCCTATGCACCCTTGGCACGATGTTTCTTATGGCGATAATACGCCAGAAATTGTAAATGGTATTATCGAAATTCCTTCGGGGACAAAAGCAAAATACGAAGTAGATAAAAAAACGGGTCTTCTAAAATTGGATCGAGTGCTTTTTTCTGCCGTTTTTTATCCTTGCAATTATGGTTTTATTCCACAAACGCTTTGTGGCGATGGCGACCCTCTGGATATTTTGGTTTTTTCTTCCGTTTCGATGGAAAGACTTTCTTTGCTCGAAGCACGTGTAATTGGCGTGATGCGTATGACAGACGAAGGCGCAACCGATGATAAAATTATTGCTGTTCCGAAAAGTGATGTTTATGTAGCGCACATTAATAGTTTGGAAGATTTGTCGCCGCATACTTTGCCCGAATTGAAACGTTTTTTTGAAGATTATCAGATTTTAGAAGGTCAAAAAGTGGTTGTAGAAGGATTTTATGGAAAAGAAAAAGCATACGAAATTTTAGCTGATAACATAAAAGCATACGCTGAAAAATTCAAAAAATAATTTTCAAAAATTTACCTAAAAAATATAAAACGGCAAGTGTTAGTGAAACACTTGCCGTTTTTTTATCTTTGCACCATGTTATTAAATACTTACCTCTATTTTTCTATTTTTGCCTCGGTATTCTATATTATCGTAATGCTTGTTTGTGCTTACGGTTGGAAACATTTGCCTTACTTTAAAAAAACACAAAATACTGAAAGTCATACGTTTATAAGCGTTTTAGTAGCTGCAAGAAACGAAGTGGAGAATATAGAAACTTGTCTAAAAAGTATCCTTGCACAAGATTATCCAAAACATCTTTTTGAGATTATCGTCATAGATGATAGTTCAGAAGATGACACTTTTTCGCTTGCTAATAATTTTAATACCAATAATATTCGTGTCATAAAACTAAGTGATTACAGCGAAAAAGGTGGTAAAAAAAAGGCAATAGAAGCGGGTGTTAATGTCGCAAAAGGCACATTGATAGTGACAACCGATGCAGATTGTATTGCTCAAACGCAATGGTTGAGCTTGATAGCAGCATTTTATGAGAGCAAAAAGTATAAATTTATCGCTGCACCTGTTAATTTTCATAAAGAAAAAAATACTTTTGAATTATGCCAATCACTTGATTTTCTGGGACTTATGGCAGTAACTGGCGGCGGAATACAGCTCAAAAAATTTAATATGTGCAATGGCGCAAACTTAGCTTACGAGCGTGATGTTTTTTTTGAAGTAGGTGGTTTCAAAGGCATAGACCAACTCGCTTCTGGTGATGATATGCTTTTGATGCAAAAAATTGCACTAAAATACCCCAATGATATTGGTTATTTGAAAAATACAGATGCAACCGTTTTTACTTATGCCAAAGAATCTGTCCAAAGTTTTATCAATCAACGAGTACGTTGGGCTTCTAAGACCAATACTTACAAAGAATTTTTAGTCACAGGAATTTTGATGATGGTTTTCTTTTTTTGTTGCAATATTCCTTTGAGTTTACTGTTAATTTTTATCTTTGGAAAAATAGCTTTTTATCTTTTTATTTTTCAGTGCCTTGTAAAACTCGCTTGTGATGTGACGCTTCTTTATCCAATTTGCGTTTTTTTTAATAGAAAAGACCTTACAAAAGTCTTTTTTCCAGCTTTTTGGGGACATCTTGTTTACATCATAATAGTAGGCATTTTGGCAAGCGTACTTTACAATTATGAATGGAAAGGTAGGTATGTGAGGTAAAAATGCTTACTTTTCATAAATTTTATTTAAACTCCCAAAAACATTCGTCAAAATGATACAATTCGTGTTCTTCGATGATAGAGAGCAAGCGTTTTTCGT
Source organism: Chitinophagales bacterium (assembly GCA_031374645.1). Classification (GTDB taxonomy): domain Bacteria; phylum Bacteroidota; class Bacteroidia; order Chitinophagales; family Saprospiraceae; genus CANHEE01. The sequence goes on from JANMGN010000607.1 coordinate 7,068, forward strand.
AACCGCTATCGCCTTGACAATAGCCTGATTTTGCGATACCTTTTACCCAGTTTTTGTAGTCAGTTTTAGGATATTTAAACAAAAAACCATACTGCGTTTTATTATTTACGATTATTGCTGCAAAAGCCTCAAAAGAAAGTTTATCGTTTTCAAAAGCTCTAAATAGAGAATTTTTTTTTGTTCGATATGTTTTTCCTTTGTAAGAAAAGCCAGCTTTTAGCCCAAAATGATTATTGGCATTGATGGCAACTTCGCTTGTTCCTGCTGCCGATTCTTCGATTGCAATTGCCATGATTACACTTGCAGGAATTTTAGAATCGTGCATGGTATTAATAGCGGTTAGCCCCAATTTCTCAATATAATTATACGCCGTGCTTCGCTTTTGCGCCTGTATATTGATACTTAAAAATAAAAAAATACTCAAAAATAGCTTATTCATTTTCATTGTGTTTAAATCAAATACTCAAATATTCAACAAGTCAAATACTCAATAAATAGGTACGGTAAAATAAAAAGTTGTCCCTACTCCAACTTCGCTTTCGACCCAAATTTTACCACCAAGACGAGTAATTATTTTTTGACAAATAGAAAGTCCTATACCAGTGCCTTCATATTGTTTGCGTGTATGCAATCTCTGAAAAATAACAAAAACCCTTTCAAGATGTTCTGAACTAATCCCGATTCCGTTGTCACTTACGCTGAAAAGGTACTCTGTATCCTGTTTTTTACAAATAATATCGATAATAGGAGCTGTATTCGGTTTGCGAAATTTGATAGCATTACTAATCAAATTTTGAAAAACTTGTGTAAACCTCGAAGCTAAAACATTCAAAATGGGCATTTCTCCAATATGGATTTCAGCGTTAGTTTCTTGTATTAAAAGTTTTAAGTTAAAAATAGCATAATCAGCAATTTCTGTAATATCGAAATTTTCTTTTTCCTCTTTTTCCTCTCCAACGGTCGCATACTGCAAAAGTCCATCTAATAAAAGGCTCATACGAGTAACACCTTCATTTATAAAATTACTATACGTTTCTATATCGCCACCTGTATTCGTAAGATTTTCGGGAAGTCTGCGTAACATCAGTTGAATATAGCTCGCAATCATCCGCAAAGGCTCTTTCAAATCATGTGAAACTACGTAAGCAAATTGTTGTAATTCTTCATTTGCTTGCGTGAGTTCTATGTTTTGCTGTTCTATTTGTTTGCTTTGTTCCAAAAGCTGCCCTTGATACTGATTTTCACGTTGTAATTGTTCTATTTGAAGCTGTTTTTCACGAATATCATACCGAATTTCAATGTCTAAGGCTTGCAAATTTCGTTGCTCATTTTCGATACTTTCTTGCAGTTGCGTGTATGCAAACTGATACGTATAAGCCTTTTCAAATTGTTTCAAATAAGCATAAATCGTGGCTAAAAGCTCGTATGCCTTTACCGTATTTAGCTCGTCTTCGGCTGCGATAGAAACATTTAGACCTTGTTCAGTAAGTAAAATTGCACTTTCAAAATCACCCAAATCATAGTGCAATTGCCCAAGATTGATAAGATTAATTTGCTTTCCGTTCACATCGCCCAAATCAGCCATTAGCTGTCTTGCTTCTTCGGCAAAAACCAATGCTTCGGTCGTATTATTTTCTAAACGATAGGTTTTACTTATTTGCGTTAGTGCCAGCGCAATCATTTCTTGGTACTGACTTTTTTGAGCGAGTTCTAAGGTTTTTTTAAAATAAAAATGTGCTTGCTCTGTATTATTTTTTCTATGATTAATATTGCCTACATTATTATATACAATCGCCAAAGTATTCATTTCCAGAATATCTTCATAATCCGTAATGATATTTAGATAGCGTTTTAAGGCTTCATCATGATTTTGCAGATGCGCATAAATTGTCCCTATATTGATAAGCGAATTGGCGATACTTTGCCTGTAAGCAATTTTTTTACCCAGTTCTAAGGTTTCTATAAAATAACCCATCGCTGTTTTGAAATCATTGCGAATACTGTTCACAATTGCCAGATTATTCAACGCAACTATCTGTTTTTCAACATCTTGTAATTGTTTACTCAGTGTCAAAAGCACAGAGGCGTACTCTTCTAAGTTGCCGTATTCTTGGCTTTTCAAGTAAGCCTGTACCAAACTCTGATATAGTTCCGCAGCTATTTCAGTATCTATATTACTATTTTTTAATAGCGTCAAACCATCTTTGGCAATACGCAAGGCTTCCTTAAAATTATTGGTAGCGGTATAAAGACGGCTAAATGCAGCATATATTTTGACCGTATTTTCTCCATCATCGTCGAATTTTGCTAAGGCTTGTTGTAAAACGTGATTAGCAATATCAAAATTTTTATTAAAAATATTCCAATCTACGCTCAAAATAAATGAATTGAGTGAGTTCGGTTCGGCTAAATATGCTTCAAATTCGGCAAGCTGATTATCCCAAATTTTATCTCCCGAATAACGTCTTTGCGTCAAATAAATCAATGCAAGCCAGTAATTTCGTTCAGAATCAAACAGAAAACCTTTTTCAAAAAGTGACAGCACTTCCTGTTCCGCTACCGCCAAATTTTTTAGACGGTACTGCGTGAAAATATTTTCGATTGTTTCGTTCAAAATATAAGTAGGCGTATAGAAATAATCGACAATTTTTTTGTCGTTGTAAAATAACATAAGAAAGCCCCATCCCGACCTTCCCCAAAGGGAAAGGAGAAATTAAGGAAGTTACGTTGTTATTTTACAACGACTTCCCTTTCAAAAAATTGGTTCATCCATGATTTTGGCGGAATAGATTTATTGCGCTCTATAAACCCGTGAGGTATTGAAGACCTCATGGGTTTTACCGTGGAAGTTCCGCCAAAATCATGGATGAACCAAAAAAT
>JANMGN010000251.1:0-3859 GCA_031374645.1 Chitinophagales bacterium
CAAAAAATGTAGATAGCACAGATGGAGTGTATGTTGTTCCAGCGTTTGCAGGTTTGGGCGCACCTTACTGGGATATGTACGCAAGAGGTGCTGTTTTTGGTTTGACACGTGGCACTACAAACGAACATTTTATCCGTGCCACATTGGAGGCTTTGGCGTACCAAACAAAAGATGTTTTGAGTGCAATGGAACAAGATTCAGGGATTTCACTCAGCGCATTGCGTGTAGATGGCGGTGCTTGTGCAAACGATTTTTTAATGCAATTTCAATCAGATATTTTAGGCGTAAACGTCGAGCGTCCCAAAATCATAGAAACTACTGCACTCGGTGCAGCTTATTTGGCAGGTTTGGCGACTGGTTTTTATAGCAAAGAAGACATGAAGACCAATTGGCAGATAGACCATACTTTTAAGTCACAAATGCCTGATAATCAGCGAACTACATTATACAATGGCTGGAAAAAAGCGGTCAGTAGAACAATGGGTTGGTTGAAATAAATAAAAAACGCTCCGATTTTTACAAATCGAAGCGTTTTTTTTATTTATTTTTAAGATAAAAATATTATTTTGTACGTACAGAAATATCAATACGACGGTTTTTAGCACGACCTTCTTCCGTAGCATTGTCTGCTACTGGGTTTTCCTGACCGTAACCTTCGCCACTCATGCGAGTAGCTGCTACGCCCAATTTGACTAACTCTGCAACAACTGTTTTTGCACGAGTATCAGAAAGACCTTTGTTGCTATCAGGCTTACCAACATTATCAGTATAACCACCAACTTTGATGCTTACCGCAGGGAAGGCTTTCATAATTGCTGCTACATTTGCCAATTTTGTTTCCGAACCAGCTTTCAAAGTAGCTTTGTTGGTATCAAAATTAAGACCATCGAAGTTAAACCATTTCTTTTTATCGATAGCTGCTGCTTTGTCATTTACAAAAGCGATTAATTGGTCTTCTACACTTCCTTTAGGAAATTCGATTTTTGCACCGCCTGGCAACTCAAAATTAGAAACTGCATTTGCAGCTTCTGCTTTCATTTTAATTACGTAAGCCGCAGTTGAATCTGCTGATCTTTTCATTTTTGCTGCTGTTGCTTCCGCCATTGCTTTCGCTTTTGCGCCGTTATCTCCACAACCTTTGAAATACCAAAGTGCCGCCAAAATACCCAATGCACCCAAGAGCCAAGGTAACCAATTCATACCGCCTGCTGCTGCCTCTACAACTTCGTCTTTTGCCGTATTTACAGCAGTAGTAGCCGTAGAAACAGTAGAACTTGCTTGATTTCCAAGACCAGTAAGTGCGCTAAATGCACTTGACGCATCAAATTTATCAAAATTCATTAAGCTCGAAATACCTGATGGCAAAGCTGCTTTTACTGCACTTTGTTGTCCCATGAAAAGGTTAATCAAACCAGATACACCGCCTGTTCCAACTTGTTTGCTTACTAAGCCCATCAGAATAGGAGCTACCATAGACATAATTGAGTTAGCTGAGCTGCTTTTTACACCAGCGATGCTACCTAAAAGGTCAGCAATGCCGCTTGATTGACTGCCCAAAAGAGATGAAATAAGTCCACCTCCGCTGTTAGCAAGATTGCCTAAGCCTTCATTGCCGCTTAACATACCAGCTAAGTTGCCAAGTGCCGAAGCATCAAGACCACCGCCAGTTACCATTTTTAAAAGTGAAGCTGCTCCACTTCCGTTTCCAGAAGCTGCGTTTTGCATCATAGATGCCAAAAGTGTAGCCACACCTGAGTTTGCTGCCATTTGAGTGTTATGAGTATTTTCTCCTAACATACCAGCGATTGATTCGATACCTTGAGTACCGAGCAACGATTTTACTCCGTCTAATAAATTCATTTTTAGAAAAGTTTTAATGTCTGATTAAAAAAATATGTTTACTTAGTGTTTTAATAGCGCATTTTCTGATGTACAAAACACGTTATTTACATCAAAGGTATAACAAAACTTTAACATTGTTAGTATTTTGTTAATTTTTTTTATTCTTGTAACGCCAGTAGCTTGCTACTGCAAAAGGAACTATCAAATCCCAAGTACCGTACCATGCTGCAATAATTGCCATTCCGCCCAATCCGTTGAAAAATTTGAAGATTAATATTAGTCCCAACGCTGTATTGTGAATACTTGATTCTATAGAAAGTGTTTGACAATCTTTTTCATTTAGACTGAATGCTTTTCCTGCATAATAACCGATTATTAAACCTAATGCGTTGTGTATCAGCACTATAAAGAAAACTAAAGATAGATATTTCAGAACATTATCCCAATTATTTACAATTGCACCTACTATAAAACTGAAAAAAATAAGTAAGGAAAAAGTGCTGATTGGCTTTTTTATTTTCTGTACAAAAGCAGGAAATCGATGATTGAGAAAAAGCCCTATGCCAAGTGGTATCACTATTAATTGAGTGATAATGACAAACATATTAAAAAACGGTATGCTAATTTGTTCGCCCAATGCAAGGGTATTGGGTACAAATAATGACCATATTTTATAGACTACTGGTGTGGAAATAAATGCAAATAAGACAATAATAGCGTTTAAAGAAACAGAAAGCGCAACATTTGCATTTGCTCTATGCGTCGTATAATTTGCCATATTTCCACTCGGACAAGCCGCTACCAAAACCATCCCTAACGCCACACTTGTAGGTGGCTGAAAGATATAAATCAAAATAATAGTGGCCGTAGGAAATAAAAAATACTGACACAACAAACCTACCAATATAGGTTTTGGCGTATTGATAGCATTTTTTATATCCTCTATCTTGATGTCAAGCGCAACACCAAACATCAAAAATCCAATTAGAATATTTAAGAAAAAAAGGCTTTTTTCACTAAAATGTACATTTATTAAGTCGATTTCGTTCATATTTTGATTTTTAAAAAGTATGGTTCATCCATGATTTTGGCGGAAGAGAATTATTTGCACTCTACAGACCCGTGAGGTATTGAAGACCTCACGGGTTTTAACTTAGAAGTTTCGCCAAAATCATGGATGAACTAAAAGTATTAAGTAATTAAGTATTTCTGTTCTGTCGTTGGACGTACTACGACAGCCGTACTTGATACTTTTATACTTTTGCAATTTCTAAAATTTATAATTCGGTTTCATAAAATCCATTCCTTGTATCACTTCGCCATTGAAATCAAAAAGCGCACAATTTTCCCAACTTGAGCCTTTGCCCCAACGGTCTTTCATGTTAGAAGTTATCCAAGCGGGTTCCCAATATTGCACGCCACTGCCTCCTGCCGTAATAACAGTTTGTGTCAAATCTTTTAAATATCGACTTTGGTCTTCTTTGGTAAGGGTATAATCAGAAGCATTTTCGTTGTTTGAAATCAGATTGTTATACGTATCAGCATTTTTATCTGTCCAAGGGAAAGCCGTTTCCACAATCATCACTTTATGATTATATGTATTGCGTAAGCTACTGACTATCTTATAAATATCACTCATATTAGATATTTTTGACCATTTATTATAATGTGACAAACCTATAATATCATAGTCCGTTACACCTCCATTTTCGGTAATTCCTTTGACCCACCATTCCGCAAATTGCAATTGCGCAACATGAATAATTACTTGTGGTTTTATGGTAGAATTAGTAGAAAAATCACGGACAGCCTTGATTCCACTATTCAATAAAATACCGCAATTTTTAAAATTATTGTTTTGAATTTTGCCTATTGGATGAAGCAAACCATTGTTAGTTTCATTGCCAATTTGTATCATTTCGGGCGTAAGATTTTTATTTTTCAAATACGTCAAAACCGAAAAAGTATAATTATAAATGGAATCTTTGAGTACATCAATTGATAATTTTTCCCAAGC
>JANMGN010000260.1:0-5816 GCA_031374645.1 Chitinophagales bacterium
TTTCGTTGTTTAATAAAATATCTAAGGTCTGATTTTTATCCAAAACGATGGTAGAAACTGTTGATTTTTAACCAACATAAGATGTTTTTAAGGTATAATTACCTTTTTGCAAGGTTAAAGAGTAAAAACCATATTCGTTGGCGTTTATACCTACACCTTGTAGATTTTGTACCAAAACGGTTGCTCCGATGAGTTCTTCGCCTGTTTTTTCATCTTTGACACTACCGCTTAGTGTAAATTTTTGTGCTTTTATTTCTACACCTACAAAAAGGCAAAGACTACAAATGATAAGATTTAAAAAGTTCTTTTTTAGCATTTTTTTTAATATTTTTAAGTATAAAATTAGCGTTCGAAAATTTTTTTTTTGGAAAAACAATATCTTATAACGTATTGTTTGTTTATCACAATAATTAAGACGACAAAGTAAGCCATAAAGTGTTACGTTTTATAAAAATAGCGACAAGGAGGAAATAATCAGCGACGAAGGAGCGAAAAATTAGTTTAGAATTTATTTGAAAAAAAAACTGCCGTTTGGAATCGAAATCCAAACGGCAGTTTTTTAGCTATGAAAAAAAAATTAATTTCTCAACGGTTTTCCTTTTTCCAACATATACTGAATACGCTCCAACGTTTTTGGTTCAGCAAAAAGGCTCAAAATCGCTTCTCTTTCTACTTGCAAAAGATATTGTTCGCTCACTTTTTGAGGAGCAGAAAGGTCGCCACCACAAAGTACATAAGCGATTTTTTTCGCAATTTTTATATCATGCTCACTTGCATAACCACCTAATTGTAGGGAATGTGCAGCTACATACAATGCGCCCAAACCTGATTTTCCAAGCACTTGAATATCTGTACGCTCAATCGGGCGAATATAATTATCCGACAAAGCCAGCACTTCTTTTTTCGCGTCAGTGATAATACGCTGCGAGTTTAAGCAAATTCGGTCTTTTTTCTCAGATAAATAGCCATATTTGAAAGCCTCATGTGCTGATGTACCTACATTTGCGGTTGCTATGGTTTTGAAACGTTCTATCAAAGTTGGGATTTGAACATCGCCTTCAAAAAATGCGTCAGAGGCACGGAGCGCAAACTCTTTAGTACCTGCACCGCCTGGAATAATTCCAACGCCAACTTCCACCAAACCAATATAACTTTCTGAAGCTGCTATGACCGCATCGCAGTGCATACTCAACTCGCAAGCTCCTCCGAAAACATAGCCACGTGTCGCTGCCACCACAGGAATCGACGAGTAACGACAACGCATAACCGTATCTTGGAAATATTTTATACCAAAACTCAACTCGTCCCATTCTTGTTGGAAAGACATCATGGCAGCCATCATCAAGTTTGCTCCAACGCTAAAATTAACCGCATCGTTGCCAATAACTAAGCCTTTCCAGTTGCCTTTTTCAGCAATATCTATCGAATCGTTGATGCCTTTTAGGACACCTTCGCCCATCGTATTCATCTTACTACGGAACTCCAAACACAAAACGCCATCGCCAATATCATGCAACACAGCTTCTGGATTTTCGTAAACTGGTTTTTGGTCACGGTAATTTTCCAACAAAATCAAGCCTTTTAGGCTCTCTACCTCTTGGTAACTTTTGCTACGAATATCGTAATATAATTTTATACCATTTTCAGATTTGTAAAAAGACGTATGACCAGCCGCCAACATTTCTTTTACCCAGTCTGCAACGTGATAGCCTGCTGCTTCTGCCGCTGCCGTACCTTCCGAAATACCAACAATATCCCAGTATTGGAAAGGACCAACTTCCCATGCAAAACCTGCACGCAAAGCATCATCTATACTATATAAAGTATCAGAAATCTCAGGAATACGGTGGCTTACGTAAGCAAAAAGCGAAATTAGACTTTCACGAATGAGTTGTCCACCTTTATCTTCGTGCTTAAACATCGCTTTGATGCGGCGTGGCAAGTCTTCGATTTGTTTTGCCAAATCAAGACTAGCCATTTTCGGGCGTATAGAAGGGCGATATTCCAAAGTGTTTTCGTCCAAAGCTAAAATCACTGGACGACCTTTTTCATCTTTTTGACCCGTTTTTTTGTAGTAACCTTGTCCAGATTTATTGCCTAAAAATTTGTTGTCCACCAAAAATTGCAATGCTTTTGGTATTTTGAAAACAGATTTTTGCTCGTCATCGGGTAAGTTATTTTTCAAACCATTGATAACATTAAAAGTAGTGTCGTGACCTACCAAATCGCCCAAACGGTACAAACCTGTTTTCGGACGACCCATCGGAGAAGAAGTCAATTCATCTACTTCTTCGATAGTCAAACCTAATTTTTCGTTGATGTCAAATAATTTTGCCATCGCATAAACGCCTACTCGGTTTGCAATAAATGCTGCCGTATCTTTGCACAAAACAGTTTGTTTTCCGAGGACAACATCGCCAAAATTCATCCAAAAATCAGTAACTTCTTTGGCAGTGCCTGCGTGAGGAATGACCTCAAACAAACGCATATAACGAGGCGGATTGAAAAAGTGCGTACCGCAAAAATGCGCTTTGAATTCCTCGCTTCTACCTTCGGCAATCATACCGATGGGAATACCAGAAGTATTAGAAGTGACGTAAGTACCTGATTTTCTGTGCTTTTCTACTTTTTCAAAAAGCGATTGTTTAATATCTAAACGCTCCACGACGACTTCGATAATCCAATCTACATCGTTTATTTTTGCCAAATCGTCGTCAAAATTACCTGTTGTAATTCTGCTCGCAAACTTCGCATCGTAAAGCGGAGCTGGCTTCGATTTTATAGCATTTGCCAAAGCGGTGTCAGCCATACGGTTGCGTGCTTTTTTGTTGCTTTTTTCTTCTTCTTTGAGGTCAAAAGGTACAATATCCAAAAGTAACACTTCGATACCTGCACCTGCCAAATGACAAGCGATGCCGCTTCCCATTACTCCTGAGCCTAAAACGGCTGCTTTACGTATTCTTTTCATTATTTTAGAATGCTTTAAAAAGTAGCGAATTTTCGCTGGACAAAAATAAGGGTTTTTATTATAATGGAAAGTATTTTTTTATTTTTATTTTTACAAAACGAAAAAAAACATAGAATAGTCGAAACCAGTCTATGTTTTTTTGATAAAATTAGCTAAACTTAAATTAGCGTTATCTTTATTTTGAATAATTCAAGTTATTTTCGGTACATCAAAGTCCTTCCTTTTTTTCTCCTTCTCTTTCGGGGAAGGTCGGGATGGGAAGATTTAGATGGGACTGTTTTTTTATTTCAGCGTAGCCAAGTCCTTCACAAAACCATCTACACTTTTTGCTTTTTTAAATTTTTCAGCTTCTTCTTTGCTTTTAAATTCGCCAACCAAAATTTTATAAACTGGTTTTCCAGCAGCAGCCATTTCTATATTGAGCAAAACGGATTTACCAAATTTAGTTTTTAACTCGTCAAATTTTTTCACAACATTGTCGTATTGATTAAAAGAGCAAACTTGGATACTAAATCCTGTATTTACTTTACGAGAAATATCTACTTTATAAAGACCTGTACCAGGAGCATAAGTTACTTTTTCTTTTGGTACATTGGTTTTTGCAGGAGTTTTTCCAGCTGCGATTATTTTCTCAGGTTCGGCGTTGGGAACTAATGCTGGACGCTTGAGATTTACCGTATATTTTTTCAAACCTTGCATTAGTTTTGTAGGTCCGAGGCTTTCGTTAAAACGAGCCAATTGTTTGCCCGAAGCATCAAAAACGATAATTGTAGGTAAAACTTCTACATTATAACGTTGTTTGAGGTCAAAACCTTCTATGTCGTCAATGTCCACCTTTACAGCGATACAGTTTTTTGACATAAAATCTGCCAAAGGTGCATCATTGTAGGTCGTCTCTTCCATCCATTTGCAAGGTGTACACCACGTTGCAGTGAAATCAAGGATAAAAATTTTGCCTTCGGCTTTTGCGGCAGCTTTTACCTCTTTGAGGTCAGCGTTTAGTTTGCCGCTAAAAAATTTTACTTTTGTTTTTGCCATTGCTAAAAAAGGAAGGCAAAAAAATGTGATAATTGCTAATTTCTTCATGTTCACGGAAGATTTTTGTTTTCGCTTGATTTGCTGAATTCGTGTTCTTTTATATCAAGCTTAGGACGGATAAATAAATAGGTGTTGTTGGGAATAGTGTCGTCTTGAAACAGATTAACGTAAAAACACATTAAATAATTTCATAAAATATGTTTTTTTTAAATATTTTAAATTGGACACTTTTTTTAATATTACAAAAAAATATGCTGAGTATTTAATTGATAATCACTCTATTTTATATCCAAATATTATACCATATTTTAAAAATAGATTTTTTTGTTGATTAAAATTTTCTCAAATTGTCATCAATTCTCAAAATTATATCAAACATATTTACTTTAACTAATATTTAACTTTGTAGATAAAATTAACTTATAATTGAAAAAAAGTATGTTTTGCAAAATATTTATGTTCCTTTTTTTATAAATATAAAATATTATATTATGTATTAATTTTTTTTTAGACAAAATAAATGTATTGTATTAATATTTATATGTAAGCGTCTTGTTTATAGTAAATTACATGAAATGTGTTGTATCTTTGTACTGTAAATATGTAATTTTTTATTAAATCAATCTATGTCTTCCAAGTTTTTATACTCCCTTATTTTTCTCTTCCCAATATGCCTTTTTGCTCAGTCTAAACTCGAAGTTGGAGTTTCACTCGGTTCGAGTAACCACCTTAGCGATGTACAAAGTAGAAGTTTATATATCCAAGGAACAACCCTTGCGTATGGTCTTCACGCTCGGTATTCTATGAGCAAATTATTTCTCTTGAAAGCGAATTATTTTGGAACTCGTCTGAGTGGTGATGAAACGAGATTTCAAGATGAATGGCACAAACTTCGTGGCTTCAAATACAATAATCATCTACACGAAATCGGGGTAAATTTCGAGTGGGATATTTTGGCAAATATGTATTCTAAACGCCAAGATAGTATGTTTCATCGTCGTTTGTCGCCTTATCTTTTTGCTGGTGTAGCGCTGAATATCGTCAAATTCGATGTCGATTATAATTTGAAAGATGGTTCTAACAGAGTTATCTCGACTGACTTAATAAATAAAGATTTGACTGAGCGCAAAACTACGGACTTGGCGATTCCCGTAGGTGGTGGCTTAAAATATGCGTTAAGTCCTACGCTTTATGTCAATATAGAAGCCTGCCTTCGCAAAACCAATAGCGATTATCTTGACGGTATTAGTTATGCTGGAAATCCACTCAAAAAAGACTGGTACGGCTCTTTGATGATCGGAATAAATTATCGTTTTTTGGAAGCTGACGACGACCACGATGGCGTAGCAAACAAACGAGATGTATGCCCAACAGAAGTAGGGTCTTCGTTCACAAAAGGTTGCCCTGATAAAGATGAAGATGGAATTGCGGACAAAGACGACCGTTGTCCAGAGGAATACGGATTAGAAAATTTGGCAGGTTGTCCTGATGAAGACGATGACGAAGTAGCCGATATTGATGATCTTTGCCCAACTACACCAGGCGAAAAAACACTTGCTGGTTGTCCAGATAGTGATAAAGATGGCGTGGTAGATGCTTTGGATAAATGTCCCGATACGCCAGGGAAACTAAGAGGTTGTCCTGATACGGACAAAGATGGTACAGCTGACAAAGATGATTTATGCCCTGATGTATATGGAAAAGTGAAAGGTTGCCCTGATCAAGATGCTGACGGAGTTGCGGATAAGGAGGATAGATGCCCTGCTGTTTTTGGTTTGAAAACAAATAAAGGTTGTCCGATTATTGATAC
>JANMGN010000354.1:0-8621 GCA_031374645.1 Chitinophagales bacterium
ATAAGCTAAATTAGCCTGAATACTTATCATCCAATTTTTTATCATAAAAAAATAATTCCTCGTAATGAAAAAAGCAATTTTATTTTTACTAATCAGCATCGTTTCGATGACACAATCGATAGCACAAAAGAAAACACCACTCGAAATTTGTAACGAGTTACTAAACGTAAAAGTATTTGTGGAATATGCCAAATTCAAAAAAGATTTTGAGCAACTCAACAAAAACTTAGCGCCTCAGCTTCCTCAAAAAGATTTCGATGAACTGAATGTTGCCTACAACACCGTACAAAAACAGTACGATGATTTTCTTGGGCTTATCCAAAAAGATGTGCAAGATTATGCCACTATCAAAAGAATGGTCAAAGACCCTTCAAAATTTGTAGGCATTTACTCGGCTGCCTATCAAGATGTGGTGGACAACTACAAAAAAGATTACTTGCCCATTCATGCCCGATTGAGCAAAAAAAATGGAAAATCTATTCCGCCGATGCTTATTGCCTTGGGAGCGAATGTTTTTCAAGTCGTCATTGACATTATTCAAAAACGAGATGAACTCAAGCAAGAACACATCAGCAATGTTTTAGCGGTAGTCAATAGCTACTTTTTTGATAAGTTGCGTATGAAAAAATGGCATGAATTGAGCCTTTCGGCTGCCGCTGAAGGAACATCTGTTGCATCAACGACAACAGCGAGCAGTAGTGCTGAAAATACTGGCACAAGACGTGGCGGTGCTACATCTTCCAACGCTTTACCATCTGCACTCAACGAACCTTCCCCTGTCAATCCACCTGTTTTTGACAAAATTGAAGGTTTTGTGGAGTTTGTTTATCTCCTGCCTGACGGCAAAGAGGAAAAAATGAATTTTGCTAAAAAAGGTGGTAAAAATATCATAATTGCCTCTCGTAAAGTGAGCAACGGAACCGTGCAAACGCAAAACAATACACTTACTACTGACTTTTTGACCACTGAAAAAAGTTTTGAGGAAGGTACGCAATATTACATCAAGGTCAATAATTCGGCAGGTGTTTATATCTTGACACTCAACACCGACAATACCGTAACAACTCTGTATCCTTGTGCAGTTGATGCCAAAAACCCTGTGCCTGGCTCTACTTCTACAATGCCCGATGCAGCAAAGTCGAAGAATATCATCATTGCCAATCGTCGGTCTAATCCCGTGGCAGCGCAGGACATCAATGGTTTTACGACGTTCCCGACACCCGATTTTAGCACTACACCACCAACACCCAATTATTTTACCATCACTGGGCAAAATAAAACACCTGAGAATTTTTGTGTCATTCTTTCTAAGTCGATTTTGGATATGGATTTGATGAAAAAACAACTTGAAGCACAAACAGGTAGCATCAATGAGCGTTTGGTAAAAGTCTTCAACGAAGAAACAATCCCTTATGCTGATGCACAAGTAACGCCCGAAAACAATAAAGTTACCTTTAATACTTCTGCTTCTACCAAAAATGTTTTACCTTTGGTCTTTTATATCAAACGATAAAAATGACCAAACAAGACCATATCAACTATTGGCTCACGACCGCTAATGACAATTGGGTGGACGTACAAAGAATGTTCAAGGCACGTAGCTACGTGCCTTGCCTATTCTTTACGCATTTGGTGTTTGAAAAACTGGCAAAAGCACTTTGGGTAAAGCACAATGATAGAGATACTCCGCCGAGAATACACAATATCGTCATTCTTCTACAACAAGCTCATATTGAGATTAGTGCTGAGGAATTGCATTTTTTTAGTGACCTTAATCGCTTTCAAATGGAAAATCGCTATCCCGATTATTCGAGAGCGATACATCAGGTTACAAATAGAAAAGTGACAAAAGTAATTTTGGCAAGTGCCGAAACTCATAGATTAAATCTACTTAACTTAATCATAGACAATGCGTTATAATTCAGCAATACAATTCAAAAAAGTTAATAATCAAGTAGAGGCAATCGCAATAAGCATGCTTTTTCTTGAAAAATTAAAACAAAATACCAACATAAATATTCAGAAAGCAATGCTCTTTGGTTCTTATGTCAATGGTACAAACCACGAATATTCAGATGTTGATTTGGCTATTTGGTCAGTAGATTTTGTAGGTGTCGGTTTTTTAGACAATAAAATTATAGTACCTACAATTTATCAAAACGCTAACTTTACAAACATCGAATGTCACACCTTCTCGCCACAATCGCCCAACCCTTTTGAGGAAGAAATATTGAATACAGGTATTCTGTTATATCCAAATGAAAACCTTTAATCCTTTTACAAATGAAAAAAACACTACTCCTTCTCTTTTGTTTTTCTCTTACATCTTGTGTTTGGGCGCAAACAAGGCCATCTGTTGCCAAGCCAAGGCTCTACGTCTTGACGATTGGTGTAAAAGACTATAAAAATAGTGGATTGAATTTGAATTTTGCGGATAAGGACGCAAAAGAAGTTGCAACGCTTTTTAGAAATCAGACTAAGTTATACGATGTTCGGAAAGTCAAAACATTAGTGAATAAATCAGCTACTCGGGATAGTATTCGTCATGCCTTTGCTGATATGAAAAATCGGATAAGTCCAAGCGATTTATTTGTGCTATTTTTTTCAGGACATGGTATAGAAGACGCACTTATTCCTTATGACTATGACGAACAAGACCCAGAGCGTACTATCATTTCTCGAAATTACTTAACCGAAAAATTAGAAGAAATGGGTTGTAATAGCCTTATTCTTTTAGATGCTTGCCATAGTGGAAGTTTTGCTAAGGGAAAAGATGTGATTACAAGCGCACAACGACAAATTAGTGCAGATGATGCGATTAGAGGATTGGTTGAAAGTTTTAGTAGCACGGACAAAATGCATTTGATTTTAGGTTCATCTGCTTCAAACAAAGACTCTTACGAATGTCATGAATGTCAAAATGGCTATTTTGCACAAGGGCTTATAGATGCGTTTGACAATCTTGCCTTTACAGATGCCGACGGCTACGCTGTAAAACCAGATGCGAACAACAACGGTTGGCTTTCGCCTTCGGAGTTTTCTACTTACCTGCAAGATGCTATAAAATTTCGTACCGCACAGGCTTCTATCACAGACCCAATAGTACAAAAACAAACTGTCTATAAGCAAGAACAAACAACGGCCGACGCTCCTTTCATTTTTGTTGGTGGAAATATACCGCCACCGCCACCAAAGGATACTGACCGAGACGGTGATGGTATCCCTGACACCGAAGACAATTGTCCTACGCTCTACGGCACTCGTGCCAACAAAGGCTGCCCTGCCGAAGCGCAAGGTTCTGATGATTTTGATGGCGATGGCTTTGCTGATAACATCGACAGTTGCCCTGACGAAAGCGGTACTGCCAACGGTTGCCCCGATGCCGACCGTGACGGTGTGCCTGACAAAAGCGATAAGTGTAAAAATACCGCAGGTAAACCCGAATACGAAGGCTGCCCCGATTCAGACAGTGATGGTATTCCTGACCATAAAGACAATTGCCCCAATGAAAAAGGCTCAAAAACCTACGCAGGTTGTCCGCCACCTAAACCCAAAGACAGTGATGACGATGGCTTTGCTGACACAAACGACGCTTGTCCAAATGACTACTGCACTACTAACAATGGTTGTCCTATAAAAAATACCAATGCTAACTTCACCGAAAACCATGATGGCTTAGGCTTAGATATGGTCTTCGTCAAAGGCGGCACTTTTCAAATGGGCGATGACAATGGCGAAGCCTATGAAAAACCTGCTCACTTCGTTACCATTTCTGATTTTTATATTGGGAAAACAGAAATTACTGTTGCTCAGTTTAAAACATTTGTTGATGATTCTAACTACAAAACAGATGCAGAAAAAGAAGGTTTTAGTTGGAAATATACAGATAAATGGGAGAAAATGGAAAATATCAATTGGAGGCACGATTGTCAAGGCAATATTCGATTGTCTTCTGATTATCTCCATCCAGTTATTCATGTTAGTTGGAATGATGCTGTGGCTTTTTGTAAATGGCTCAACAATAAAAAAAAGGCAAAATACAGGTTACCAACAGAGGCAGAATGGGAGTATGCAGCGGGTAATGGAGAAAAACATACCAAATACAGTTGGGGTAGTCAAAATCCAATTGGAAAAAATGGTGGAAATGTAGCTGATGAAAGTAAAAATCCTATTAATGGCAGCGGTTGGTCTTCAAAATTTGACGGCTTTAATGACGGCTACTGGTTTACTGCGCCAGTAGCACAATACAATTCCAACGATTTTGGACTACACGATATGACAGGTAATGTTTGGGAATGGTGCAGCGATTGGTATAAAGGTTATTCTGGTAGTAGTGGCGTTTCTGATTACACGGGTACTAGCCGTGTTCTGCGCGGCGGTAGTTGGGGCAGCAATCCACTCGACTGCCGTGTCGCTAATCGCGGCAACAACACGCCCGAGTATCACAGCAGCAATTTCGGTTTTCGTTTGTCCCTTTCAGTTCAGTAGGC
This sequence comes from Chitinophagales bacterium, assembly GCA_031374645.1. Classification (GTDB taxonomy): domain Bacteria; phylum Bacteroidota; class Bacteroidia; order Chitinophagales; family Saprospiraceae; genus CANHEE01. Next base: position 4,491 of record JANMGN010000354.1, read on the forward strand.
GGCTTTTTGCCTTTTTCATTTTGAGCAAAAGGGAAGATAAAGAAGCGAAATTTGCGATTTGATACTAAGAGTAGCCAGGCGGAGCGGCTGCGATAGTATCAAATAAGCAAATGAAGCGTTTGATTGGAATTTTTCCGCGTAGCGGAATTTTTATTTTTACAAAATTGATTTTATAAAAATAAAGGAAAGACATCGTTAAGGTACTAACCGTGTTCTGCGCGGCGGTAGTTGGAACAACAATCCACAGAACTGCCGTGTCGCTAATCGCAACAACAACACGCCCGAGAATCACAACAACAATATCGGTTTTCGTTTGTCCCTTTCAGCTCAAAAGAAAAAGGTGGATGCCAAACTATTGAACAGATGCTTATCCTGTCCATTGCTTAGGCAATGGCTAATATTTAATCCTAAACGCCTTGCGAGTAGCTTTGTGAATGTCGAAAGTTGGGCGTTTTTTATACTTTAAGAAATGCAAATAAAATTATACAGTATTCCTATTGTTGGCGGCGAAAGGCTCAATGAAGATATGAATGTATTTTTACGTTCCAAAAAGGTCTTGCAAGTAGAAAACCATATTGTTTCTAATGCGCAAGGGTCTTATTGGGCATTTTGTATCAAGTACATCGAAGATTTGACTGCCACAGAAGCCGCAAAAGTAAAAATAGATTACAGAGAGATTTTAGACGATGCTACCTTTAAGGTTTTTTCTCGCCTACGTGAAATAAGGAAAAAAATCGCAACAGAAGAAGGCATACCTGCGTATGCTGTTTTTACAGATGAAGAACTGTCTAATATCGCAAAACTAGAAGAAATCACAAGTGCTAAAATGCTGACTATCAAAGGGATAGGCGAAAAGAAAGTTGAAAAGTATGCACAGCGATTTATCGCAGCATTGGAAGATAAAAAATGAAAAGAGTCGGTTTTTTAATAGAAAAAATAGCGGATATTGACAATTTGCGTTTGGCATTTTGGAAAGCCCGAAAAGGCAAAAGCTACGCCAACGAGGTAGAGGTTTATCGACAAAATTTAGATAAAAACCTATTGGCTTTGCAAGCCGAGCTATTAAGTGGCGAGGTCAAAGTAGGCAATTATCGTTATTTCAAGATTTACGAACCCAAAGAGCGACAAATCTGCGCAAGCGCATTCAGCGAGCAAGTACTGCATCATGCCATGATGAATGTGTGTCATCAATATTTTGAAGCATATCAAATCAATGAAAGCTACGCAAGCCGCAAAGAAAAAGGAACGTATGCAGCGATTGAAAAGGCGAAAGCACATACAGCGCAGTACGATTTTTACTTAAAATTAGATGTAAAAAAGTTTTTTGAGTCTATTACGCATGAAGTAATGAAGCAGCAATTGCGGCGACTATTCAAAGATGCAAAAGTGTTGCAAATATTTGAAGCCATTACAGATAGTTACGCTGTCGGAAATGCCAACACTGTCAGGGTTCAAAACCCTGACAGCGTTATAGACAATCGTGGCGTTCCAATAGGAAATCTGACGAGCCAATACTTTGCCAATCACTTTTTAGCAGTTTTAGACCATTGCATAAAAGAAGATTTAGGTGTAGCGGCTTATGTTCGTTATATGGACGATATGGTATTGTGGCACAACGATAAAAATATTTTATTGATATTTAAAGAGAAAATTGACAACTTTTTAAGTAAAAAATTACATTGTACATTAAAGCCCGAAACGTTAAATCATTGCGACAAAGGCTTGCCATTTTTGGGATATTTAATTTTTCCAAGTACCATTCGGCTAAGACAGCAAAGCAAAAAGCGATTTATCAAAAAAATAAAAATTATAGACACCAATTATCACAATGGTAATTGGTCAGAATCAGATTGTCAGCGAAAAGCCTTGCCTTTGTTGGCTTTTGTGCAACACGCTGATACTGATGCTTTTAGAAAAAGTGTTTTGACTCAAAAATACGGGTTTGCATCATAAAGGCTCTAATCGTGTGAATCGTGGTGGTAGCTGGAACAATAATTCAAAGAATTGCCGCATAGCTAATCGCAACAACAACACGCCCGAGAATCGCAACAACAACTTGGGTTTTCGGTTGGCTTTTTCCCAGCTCAAAAATGAGGACGGATGTCCGTTGTTGAACAGATGCTTATCCCTGCCCTTTGCTTGTAAAGGTGAATAGTTTATTCAAAACGCCTTGCGAGTAGCTTTGTGAATGTCGAAAGCTGGGCGTTTTTTCTAATGTAAGTAGGATTTTGGGAAAATATTGGCAAAACCGAAGACCTCGCCAATATCTTTTTAATCTTATTTATTCGCTACATTCATCGTCATAGCCAGTCCGATTGCGCCAAACGAAAGTGCCGTTTCAGCAGCTTTTGTCAAAATATCAGGTAAATCCGTACTCTCGTCTTTTGTCCATTTCCCAAGTACATAATCTACCTGACGACCTTGTTTGAAATCGTCGCTAATACCAATACGAAGACGAGCATAATCGTTTCCGCCACAAAGTAAATCAATGTTTTTCAGACCATTGTGACCACCATCAGCACCTTTTCCACGAAGGCGTTGTTTGCCAAAAGGCAAATTCAAATCATCTAAAATTACCAAAAGATTCTCCTTCGGGATATTCTCTTTTTGCAACCAGTAGCGCACTGCTTTACCACTCAAATTCATATAAGTAGTAGGTTTCAAAAGAATAAAAGTACGACCTTTGTACTTTAAAGTAGTCGTATAAGCGTGTGTATCGCTTTTAAAAGAAACCTCAAATTTTTCAGCCAAAACGTCCACCACGTTAAAACCAACATTGTGGCGAGTATCTTCATAATCTGCGCCAATATTTCCAAGTCCTACAATCAGGTATTTCATATTTTTAGAATTTTGTAAAATAATTACAATAACTAACTACGTTAATTTTTCATTATTCATTTTTAATTAATCCAAAAAGCACTGGCTTACTCGGGCTTGCATCTAACTCAAACGAAGCAATTTGAATATTCAGCAGATAAAAATCATCTTTGATATTTTCTGGCACATAAATAAGCTCAGTAATCGTAGCATTTTTACGTGTTGCTTGTGGATATTTCCAAAACGCTTTATGCGCCAAAAATAGTGCACCATCTTCCTCTCTATCTACCGAAGGCAAATCTACCAAAAAATGTTCAATGCCACATTCCACAATATACTCCATCGCTTCGTGATGAATATAAGGTGGGTTAGCACCCGAGTAATTTGTTCTTTCTTTCAAATTATCATTAGGCATTGTTCTGATAATCAATGCGTTAAAAGTATTTTTTTGTAAAAATCCTTCTATTTGATGTTTCAAAATAACACGGTCACCATTCTCCATTTTAGTAGGAAAAACCGTTATAAGTTGCGCCAAAAAATGAAATTTTTTCAAACAATCATTAATCGTAAAAACTTCTTTTGCGATATGTCCGACACACTCGGTATGTGTACCATTTCCATGCGGATTAATTCTGATATTCTTAAAATTTATAATACCACCAAGCTGAGTATCGCCTACAAAATTATCCGCACGAACAGGCTCAAACGCTGGCAAAGGCGCATAAAAACAGTTTGGATTATCAAAACCATCCCGAATCGGGATTGAAATATCCAAAGGTTGCGACAAGTTCGCTTGATATTTTTTATCTTGAAAAATAAAATTTATGAGCATAGGGTTGTGTTATTTTAGCCCAACTACTTAAAGTATTGAGCGACAAAAATAAGCATAAAAATCTTTATTTCAATTTTTTTCAAAAAAAGTCACACATTTAGTCACATATCTAAAATAAAAAAGCGTAAAACATTGGTTATCAATATTTTACGCTTAAATTAAGAGGTTTCAGACGGATTCGAACCGCCGTAGGAGCTTTTGCAGAGCTCTGCCTAGCCACTCGGCCATGAAACCCTTTTTTAAATTTGACTGCAAAGATATTACATATTTTTAAATTATGCAACTCTTACACTAACTTATTTTGCTAAAATTATGCCAAACTCCTTTTTAAATTTATTTCAAATACCAATAATACTTGCTAAAAAACTGAAAATCAGTGTTTTATAAAAAAAATAAAAAATAAGAAAAGCAATTATATTATTGAAAAAAATCAACTAATAAAAAATCGATTATTATTTTACGTCAATTACTTCATAAAAGTA
>JANMGN010000380.1:0-4004 GCA_031374645.1 Chitinophagales bacterium
TAAGTATTCAGGCTAATTTAGCTTATGTTATTTTTTTAAGTCGATTGTTCAAAAAATAATAAATAACTTCCTTATAGTCAGTTATTTATCACTTTTTTCACAACGACAAAATAACATAAACCAAATTTTAACGCCTACTTAGCAAGGAAGTTATCTTATTATTTTTATAACGGTTTCCTTTATGTATTGTTATGACGGTCATTTTCTAAATTCCAATACAAAGATACATTTTTTTCAAAAGAAACAAAAAATACACTGCGCTCGTTTTATCTTTTGTACAAACTTCTCGACAGCTTCGCACGATTTTTCAATTGGAAATACTGAAAAACTCAAAAAAATACCACTACACCGCCCACCGCTTTGTAACGGTATTTTTTCGCCTTGCTTGGTGTTCCCAATCAAAAGCAGCCACAAGGTAGGAAACTATGCAATGCAACTACTTTTTTAATGCTGAGTAATTAGAAAAATAAAAAGGTTCTAATTTCACTTAAGTGAAATTAGAACCTTTTTATTTTTTGTTTCAAATCTTATTTCGTTAAAGTAAACTCTCCAAATGCAAATGAAGTTACTTTAATACTGTTACACTCGTTTGCGGCTACAGTAAAAGAATAACCTAGAGAATTAAAACCTTTTGCTACTTTGAGGCTCAACGTTTTTTCGTCTGCATCCAAAGTCCAAGATTTATCCGTTAATTTCACACCATTGATCTCTCCGCTTACTAAAAAATCGTTAGGATCTGATAATGAACCGTCAGCGTTGAAAGTCACACTACCCGTCTGAGTTTTACCAGCTACTTTGACAGTCCACGTACCAATTAAGTTTTTTGACGCAACAGGTGGAGTGCAAGTAGGAGTTACTACGGGAACTACGACCTCTTCTTTTTTACAAGAAGGCAATAAAGTAACTGAAATTGTAAAGAATACAAAAAATAATAGTTTTAGATTGTTCATAAAAATTTTATCGAAAGGTTTAATTATTTTTTATTTCTATAAGCTATTTGTCCTTGGATGAGCGGCACTTTTCTAAATAATGGTCAAAGATAATTTAATATTTTTCACTATCAAAAAAAATTTACTCTTATATTCAAAAATATTTCACTTAGTTATTCTCATCATTTTTGCCCAATAAATAATATATATTCTTAATAAAGCGTTAATTTTGTAAAAATTTATTTTTACATGAAAAAAATACCACCTTACGTTTTAATATTACTTTTATTGCTTAGTTTTTTTGCAAAAAGTCAGACGATGACCACCGTAAGTGGACAAGTGATAGATGCCGAAACCAAAGCACCTTTGTCTTATGTTGCCGTTCAGTTTTCGAGTGGAAGCGTAGGCGTAAATACAGACAATTATGGACGTTTTTTGATAGAAACTAAGGCAAAAGCCAGTGAAATAAAGATTTCTTTTGTTGGTTATGCCAGTCAAAATATAAAAATAAAACCTTGGGAACGCAACGAAATAGAAGTGAAATTGGAAGAAACTGGCGCACAGATTTCAGAAATTACAGTGCGTTCAGGTAAGTACAATAAGAAAAATCCTGCGGTGGACTTGGTGCGAGAGGTTTTTTTGCACAAAGACCAAAACCGCAAAGAAAGTTTACCTTACTATCAGTACAATAATTATGAAAAACTGCGTTTTGAGATAAATGGATTGACCGATAATTTTAAAAATAAATGGTATTTCAAACCTTTTCGTTTTGCTTTCGATTTCGCAGACACCAACAAAGTCAATAAAAAAGTAACGCTACCTTTTTATTTTAGAGAACGCCTCACAAGTTCTTATTATCGCCGTGAGCCTTTCGCTAAAAAAGAGAAACTTTGGGCAGAAAGACAAAGTGCATTTGACGATGATTATAGTATAGACAGCGACGGTATTTCTACTTACATTAATTCCATGTACTCGGATATTGACATTTATGCGCCTACGATTACGCTGCTTGACAAACAATTTATTGGTCCGCTTTCTGGAAATGCGACAGCTTTTTACCATTTTTATATTACAGATACGGTAAAAATGGATAGTCAGCGTTTTGCTGCTGTTTATTTTAGTCCTGCCAATAAAAATGACTTGGCTTTTATGGGTACAATGTTGGTTGCACTTGACGGTTCGTATGCCGTTCGGAGTGTCGAAATGGGCGTTTCAAAAGATATAAATGTCAATTGGTTGAAAGAAATTAGCATCAAACAGCACTTTGCTTTTCAAGATGGCGATAGCACAGGACACCGCTTATTACTCGACCACGATGAGCTGGTTTTTGACCTAAAAATCTGGAAAAATAAAGAAGGAAGAAGCCTTTTGGTCAGCAAACGTAATTTTTATGACCAGTACAAACTCAATCAAGCGCAACCAGATTCCTTGTATAAAGGAAAAATAAAAATCATACGAGATACTGGGAATATTGCAAAAACACCTGCATTTTGGCAAAAAAACAGATTAGACAGCCTTTCTGACAAGGAAATTGGAATCAAAACGATGATAGACAGCGTAAAAAGTAAGCGTTTGGCTAAAAATCTGATACTTTGGGGTAATGTGCTTGGTACGGGTTATTTCATATTAGGCCCTGTGCAACTGGGTAATATCGGGGCATTTTTGCGTTATAATGGTGTGGAAGGTTTTCGTACACAAGCGAATCTTCGGACGAATGATAAATATTGTAAAAAGTTCAGAATTAGGACTTATGCAGCGTATGGTTTTCTGGATAAAGCCTGGAAATATGGCGGTAGCATGACGATTGCATTGAAAGGTGCAAAACCTGGACGTTTTCCTGTCAATCAGTTCAAAGCGTCTTATGACCATGACCTTTATTTCCCTGGAACGAGTGCAAATACGGAGCTAAGTTTTGCCAATTCTTTGCAAACTGGTGCAGCAAATCGCCTACTTTTACATGATATTTATCGTTTGGAATATTCCAAGGAGTTTGCTAATAATGGCATAAGCTATACGCTGAGTGCGTTACACAAATCTATCAGTGAGAATGGCGTTGCGTCGGATGCGAATCCTAATCAGCAGACGACTTCTATGGAACTTGGTGGCTGGCTGCGTTACGCTCCAAACGAAAAATTTCTCCAATTGAGAGAAAGTCGTTCGTCTATTCGTAGTAGGTATCCTGTTTTTTTCTTACAATATAAGATGGGACTAAAAGGCGTTTTAGGCGGAGAATATGCTTTTCAGCGAGCAAGTTTGCGTATAAACAAGGTATTTTATCTTGGAATCGCAGGGAAGACACGTGCTATGGTAGAAACAGGTAAAATTTTCGGTCAAGTTTCTTATCCATTGTTAGAAATCCACCGTGCGAACCAAAGCTATATTTTTGAAGAATACGATTTTAACCTTATGAATTACCTCGAATTTGTAAGTGACCGCTACGCTATGCTGCACGTCAATCACGATTTTGGTGGCTTATTGCTCAATCGTATTCCTTTGGTAAAAAAATTCAAATTGCGTGAAGGCATTACTTTTAAGGCATTGTATGGCACATTGAGCGACAAAAACAGACCTTCTGCAAGCAATAATTTGCTCGCTTTTCCAACTGATGCGAACCAACGTCTTCTGACGCAATCGCTCGGAAGTACCCCTTACATGGAAGCAAGCGCAGGTGTAGGTAACATTTTTGGTTTTTTACGCATAGATTATATTTGGCGTTTGACTTACAAAAACTTGCCTGATGTACAAAAAAATGGCATTAAATTGATGGTTAATGCAGAATTTTAGCTAAATTTAAACCTCACGGTCTTGAAGACCGTGAGGTTTAAAAAGGTGTCTATTTCTCCAATCTATCCAATAATCGACCTGTAATACGCAAAAAATCCATTTCCGTAATCACTCCTATCAGTTCTTTTCCTTTTACAACAGGCAAACAACCGATTTTATTCGAGCGCAACTTGTCCAGAGCTTCCATAATACTCGCTTCGGGACTAATCGTAATAGGTTCTTTTATCATTACATCTTCTACCGTGTGCAATTCTTTTTGCATCGGATTATCTTTTTGAGCAAAATAACGCA
>JANMGN010000384.1:0-1768 GCA_031374645.1 Chitinophagales bacterium
TCTGTTTGAGTGTATCGTATATCCCATCACCAAAATCAAGAAAAGTAAATTCAAGAAATGACTTGTTTTTAAATTCCTTACTATACTTTGACAAATCTGCCTCTTGAAAATCCGAATATGCAGAAATTTGGGCGGCATTAAATTTTTCCGCTTTCTGTTTTACATCTTTTAGTATAACATCTTTGTCTTTGTAAAAGTCCAATGTATCTGAATCCTTTTCTAAAATAAACTGGTTAATAAAGTTTTGCCCTTTTGCTTTAAAATCTTCCCATTCGTTGTGTAATGAAAGAGCGAAGTAACATTCCTCAATTCCCTGATTTTTGTTTGAAATATTTGCGTGAATCAATGAATTTGCAAATAACTCTTTTGTAATAACATGACTAATTATTTTACTCTCAAAAGGCGAATAGCAATTGAATGTTTCTAGTCTTTTAACTATAGCTGGGTTTAAGTCAAATGGTCCAACTGGTTGTTTTAGATTCTTGGTTTTACCGCCGTTAATAACATCTGTAAAAGTATTCGAAACTGGACTTGTTGGTTTGTCAGAACCGATGGCTGTAAAAGGAATAACTAAGTGGCTATATTTTTCAACAATACTTTGTCGCTTTGATTCATAACCATCAGCAATATGCTTATAGTTTATTACTTTATCACTTACATTTTCAAGTAATCCCCAAACTGATAGTAAAAAAATATTTCGCCCTCGCCTTCTTCCAATTCTATCTTCATTATCCTCTCCACCTTTTTCTAAATAGGCATTTAATAAATTTTTGTCAAAATCCCTTGATGGGTTCTTAAAAATGTCATAAGTATAAGGTAGCCAAACTTCAACTTTTTTTTCCTTCAATACAGCATTTCTTATCCAGGCAAATAGGAAAGCTATTTCTTCTGTATTTATCCATTCTAAAAGAGATAAGTCAAAAATAACTGTCTCTGTCTTTTCATCGAATGAAATAACCCAATTTTTAGCGATTATGCTATCTAAATGAGTTTGACAAAATTTTGTGTCGAAAAGAATTCTTACTGTTGCCATCAAATATAAAAATGGGGTTTATGATGCGGGTTACAATCGGATGGGTTTTGGTGCGTTAGGGCAAAAACAAATGTGCTGCAATTGTGTGTCGGCTTTTGTGTGTTGGCTTTGCAGCTCTTTTGTTTTTGCGAAGCGTTGGCATGTATCGTCATGTTAAATATTTGGGTCTCTTTAAAGTTACGAACTGTCGCCATAGCATGACGCCTTACGAGCACGTATTGCCGATGTTGGGGGATTTGAAAATCGTCCGCCCGGTACTGCTGCTCGGATTTGTTAAAAACTTAAAATTAAGAACAAATGCCGAAAGAAATTCGTCAGCCGGAACAAAAGCTAAATAGCGAACCGCAGCCGATTGATACAACGTCCTGCCCCAATATTGGCAATACCAATGTTATGTGTAGCCTTTTGTCCTGCGACAAAGAAAAGATTGAATTTGGTTTGATGTGTTATAATGATGGTCTTTATGATGGTCAGTTAAATATAAAAGGTGGCGAAAGTATAATAGATAAGTTTCAAAGATTTAAAATGTCTATAAAATAAGTTCATTGGCATTTCAATTTAAGTAGTCCTAAAATAACAGTTATAATAACTGCTAAAATTGAAAGTCTAAATGCCCAAATAGTTCTTTCTTTTGTCTTAGGGTAATCTTCAAATTGCCGTCTTGCATTTTCTGTGTCATACCACATTTTTTTGCTTGATTGTATTTTGTCTTTACCTGTGTCTGTAAGCCTTGCA
>JANMGN010000407.1:0-4218 GCA_031374645.1 Chitinophagales bacterium
GTAACGTTTGTCAATGCCTACAATATCAAATAAACATATAAAACCAGCTAAACAAGAGAAAACCAACTTCATAGTCGCTGATTTTTCTTCGCCTTTATTTAAAAACCACAATAAACCAGCGACTAAAAGAATAAACATCAACGAACGCAACGCATCAGATTGTAAATACGCACTTCTGTCTTTTTGTATTGCAGACATTAGTTCTGGTACATTTTTTCTTATTTCTTCGTCGTATTGCCCAACGTGTTGCCCAAATATACCATACAATAAGGCACAAACAATCAAACTTACCGAAGTTCCCAACGCCATATACAATTGTTTTTGCTTCACTTCACGGCTCGTATCGTTGGAAAAAAACTGATTTAAGCCCAAAATAGCCATCAGAACAATGATTACGTGCGCAATGCTGATAATCATTTTGCTATCACGAAATTTATTGAACATAGGAAAATGGTCGAATAAAAAGAAATTCAATGCGCCGAAATTTTTGCCCCAGCTTATCATCAAAATCACAGCAATACTTGCTATTGACCACCATTTTATAGCGTTATTCATTTGAAAAAAGCCTAAGAAAAACAAGAATACCAAGCCTGCACCAAAATAAAAAGCACCTGCCGCCGAAGCCTGATCGCCCCAATAAGCGGTCGTCATAGAAGCTAATTGTTGAAAATCTTCTTCACTTAGTTTTCTTCCGTTGCCAAAATTCCTTACTGCTTTGCTTGATTCGCTATCTTCGTCTTCTGCAAAAGCGTGACCGCTATCTGCACCCATGAAGTTAGGAACGAGCAAAGAAAAAGTTTCCATTTTGCCCATAGAATAATCGAAAGAATAATCTTTTGAAAGTCCATCTATACCTGCTTCTTTTTGCTGTGATTTTACCTCAGATTTTCCACGAATAGAAGATTTTGCATAATCGTAAGTAGTCCAAAGTTTTACCATATTGGGCAAAACACCAAGTAAAGCCGCTAATCCTAAAACCACAATACTTTTTCCAAAAGTAACAATTGTTTTATTTCTCAAAGCTTCTACAAAATAAACCAACGCTAAAATAGCGATTAAAATATAAAAATAGTAGGTAATTTGTATGTGGTTGGCGAGTATTTGCATACTGGTAAAAAGTGCCGTAATCGCTGCGCCCCAAAGGTATTTTCCTCTAAAAATCATTAAAATACCAGCCAAAGTAGGTGCTAACAAGGTCAAAACATATATTTTATTGACGTGTCCTGCATGAAGCCAAATCATATTCGAGGTGTTTAGACCATATAAAATACCGCCTAAAATAGAAAATCTCCAATCAACGCCAAGGGAGATAAGCAAAAAATAGAAACCCAAACAGCCTGCAAAAAGCAAACCATACGAAGACGTTACGCTTTGAAACATTCTCATACCGTCGTAAGCAGTACGTTGAAGGTAGTTTAATGTATTACCGCCGCTGTTATAGACTTGAAAAGTGGGCATACCAGCAAAAATACCGTTTGTCCAGAGTATTTCACGCCCTTCTTGCGTAGAAAATTTCTTAATTTCAGCCTGTGTTCCGCCAGCTTGTATCACATCTGATTGACCTATTGTTAAGCCATCCATCGCAGCAGGCGAAAAATAAAACATAGAAAAAAGCATCAAAACTGCAATGGCAATTAAGTGCGGTCCAAAAAATTTGATGTAAGGATTATTCATAAAAATGGTATAAAAAGATAAAAAGCCCCATCTAAATCTTCCTATCCATCTCAACCTTCCCCGAAAGGGAAGGAGATAAAAAGGAAGACTTTAATGTGTAATAAAAATTTGGAAAATATGTAAATAGAGATTATTTAGTATCGATTTAAAAATATGTATAAGCAAGTAAAAATGAAATATTTACAAACATAATTATTCATTTTTAATTATTCATTAATATTGGCTTTTCTTTCTGCCAATAATTTTCTAATCCAGTTCGGGATAATAATTGCGCCTGTAATCAAGTACGGATAATAGGTCATCAAACGCCAAATAAGTGCGACTACATAGCCAATAGTTTCAGGAACGTAATCGCTAATAGCATGAACCAAGCCTGTTTCTGCAAAACCTGAGCCACCTGGCGTAGGCGCAAAAAGAACGATTATATAATTGGTAGCGACACGTCCGAAAAGATGCGCTTGTGACCAAAAATCAGTAGGTACATTTTCAGCAATTCCGATAATCAAGCAGTTTATAAGTAAAAAACGAGAACACCAAGCTGCAGTTGTAGCCAAAAAAGCCCGTAAGTGAAAACGAAAAGGTTTGTGTTTTATCACTGCCGAAGCGGTTACTATATCTTCCCCAAATTTGAGTGCTTTTGCTCGAAATCTATTTAAAAGTGGTAGTTTTGTAGTATAATCTAAGAGTTTTTGAATACCAGCAGGATAAATAAATAGACCAAAAATAAGCAATAAACCTTGCATAATCATCAAGGAATAGACTGTCAGAAATACCCAAGCAGATTGGTTAAGTGTATTAATATCTTGAACGCCAGGGCTTAGTAATTGCCAACCTAATATTAAGAATAAAGTTGGAAAAAGTAAAAACTGAAAAACACTATCCAAAAGTACCTTGTATATAACGATAACCGCAACACGAGCAGGAGGTATTTTCTCTAACGCTAAAACAAAAAGTGCGATAGCTGCACCGCCAGCACTCGTCGGAGCGACTGCCGTACTGAACTCCCAAATAAACAATAATTCTACACATTTTTTATAAGTAAAAGTACCGTCTGCAAGAATGTACAAACGCAAAGCATAGCATAAATGTCTGATAATCAGTAATATAATTGCAATGCCTATCCAGAATAGCGTATGTGACGTCCAATGGATTTTTGCAAAATCGTCAGGATTAAATTTTCGAGAAAGCATATAAAAAACAACGCCAAGTCCAACAAAAATCGGAATTAGGACACGTGACAATTTAAACGATTTGAAAATATCGTTTTCTTGTTGTTCGTCAATAGGTGTTTCGTGTTTTATTTCTTCCACAAATAGATTTTGGATTAGCAACGCTGATAATGTTTTAAACCCTGTCAGCGTTTTGTAATTTTGAACAAATATAGAAAGAAAAAACAAATTACAATATAAATGCGTTTGTTTTTTCTAAAATACCAATACCGAATAGGGCGAAATCATATTTTACAGGGTCGTTTGGGTCAAATTGACGGAGATATTGGGTCAATTCGAGTACCGTTTTCCAGTCGGTTTTTTCTCTTTCGAGCATAGAAAATTTTCGAGCAACTCGTTCTACGTGTACATCAAGTGGTATGAGTAACTGCGAAGAAGAAATATTTTTCCATAAACCGAAATCAACGCCTTTTTCATTCGAGCGAATCATCCAACGCAAAAACATATTCAGCCGTTTGCAAGTAGAACCTCTTTCAGGTGTTGCGATGTGTTTTCGAGTACGCTGTGGTGCATCTTCAAGATTAAAAAAATCGTTGTGAAAACCAATCAATGCTTTTTCAGTCGTGATACAATCTTTGGTCAAATGCCTTGAAAAAGCGGTTTCGAGCGAAGCATTTTTTTTATAATATTGTTGAAAAAACTCTAAAAAATAAAGTGTATCGAGTGTTTGGAATGTCCGATGTTTGAAACTTTCAAAAGGCGCACGTTCATGTTCTTCGTGGTTCAAAATAAAATCGTGTGGCGAGCCATCCATGAGTTCCACCAAGCGATTTGCGCTATTTATGATCGATTTACGTTGTCCCCAAGCCAATATCGAAGCCCAAAAAGCGATGATTTCAATATCTTGTTGCTTCGTAAAGCGATGCGGAATTCCAATCGGGTCGTCTGCGATAAAGTCAGGTTTTTCAAAGCGCTCTACACAATCGTCAAGGTAATTTTTTAAATCGAGCATTTTTTTAAAATGATGAGTGTATAATTATAAACGATGAATTTTATAAAAAACTGATTATCAGATATTTATGTGAGCAGTTATTTCATTTTTTCGATATATATAATTAAATAAAATCGCTCAATCCGCCGCAAAAATAGTTTTTTTCTTGTTATTTTAATCCAACTGTTTATAAATAATGAAAGAAATAAAAAAATAAGTATAACTTTGTAAAAAAATTGATGACGCTTTTTTTTTACAAAACTAATTCAAAATTTTATAAAACAAAACAAAACGAAAATGTCAGATTTTAAACGTTCTTTGGGTCTTTTAGACGCAACACTCCTTGCTGCAGGCTCTATGATAGGAAGCGGTATTTTTATTGTC
>JANMGN010000414.1:0-2178 GCA_031374645.1 Chitinophagales bacterium
GAACTCTGCACTGCCGCAAAGCAGGACTGCCTTCGGCAGTGCGCTTGTTCTGCGAAACTGCAAACTAAACGGCTGATAACGAGCAAATTATGACAGCTAAACGTAACGTAGAAACAAATTTGTTAGTCTATCCTCATAAATTGTCTTGCCGACAATTTCTTTCGGACAGGCTAATAAATTTGTATTTTAGGCTAAATTTGACGGTCAAACACGATAGATTACGAACTATTTAACAACAATTTCATAAAACTGAAAAGTCAAATGCTATAAATTATGTATTTTTATCTAAATTCTGAAAATCAAAAAATCGGACCTTTTCTAATAGACGATTTAAAGAAATTGTCTATTGACGAAACAACACCCATTTATGAAGATACTTGGGCAGATTGGAAAGTAGCAATTGAAGTTGAAGAACTTAAAGATTTATTTCATTCTAAACTCCAAAAGTGGCATATCAACAATGGCGAGAATATAATCGGTCCGATTACAATAGAAGAAGTGATTACAAGAAAAGTAAGTAGAGAAACTTTATTATGGGTTGAGGGAAGTGAAAAATGGATTGCAGCAGGTCTTATTCCCGAGCTAAGAGAATATTTTGCAACTGTTCCTCCACCACTACCAAAGAAAAGCATTTTAGAAACTTTGTTTTCAACGAGTTCTGATACATCACCTACTACCCAACCTAAACAAAAACAAGAAACGGTAAAAGAGCGGAGAACACCAAATAAATCTGAAATTCAAACAAAAAGCGAAACACCAAAATTTAATATGAATAGCATTAATTTCTTTAAACAATATAAAAGACAAATAGTAATTGGATTATTTGTATTAATACCAATAATCGTAAGTGTTTTTTTATTCAGTTGGCGAGGTTCAAATACAGGCGACAAAGTAATTGCAGAAAGTGCAGCAAAAGATTTCTGTAATTGTATTGAAAAATATGACGATATGCCATTAGTTGGCGGACCGACAGCAGTTTTTCTTTGTGCAGCACCTAAATCTAAGATTTTAAAATTCTATTCAAGGCTTAAAGAATTAGATAAAGAAAGTGGGTTTTTAAATTCTATTGACCTTTATATTCTGAAATCTAATTTTACAAGCACATTAGAAAGTAAATGCAAAGATAAAGGTAAAGAATATGTTCAATTAATTGAAGATGAAGCAAAATCAAAAGGAGATAAAGAATAAATATAAGCAAATTAACAATCCTTGATATGTGGAAAAATATAGCACAATTTATTCTTCTTGGTATTTCTTGTTATCTAGTTTATAAGTATAGAGATGCAAGTAATGGTATTTTATTAAATATATTTGTCGGCTTGCTTTTCTTATCCATGATTTTTATTGGCTCTCCAATGATGAAAGGAAAGTACAAATCAGCCATTATGTTCATAGGAACTTTTTTATATTCGCTGATAATAATGTATTTGACATTTCCATTGAAGTTCAAATTTAAGTTAAGTGACGCTAACTATTTAATATATTGCGGTACTACTGCAACAGTTTGTGTATATCTTATACCCAAGATTGCAGAATACTTTAAACTTTCAGAAAAGAGAGTTTATTTTGCGGTTTCATTTATGGTTTCTGCGGTTATTAGTATTTTTCAAGTATTTCTTGATAGTGATGTTTTTAAGACAGTAATAACTTCGGAGGATTTTTTCATGTCAAGTATTTATAAGAATTATTACCAAGTGTATAAAATTCCAAAAGACCTTTTAGATGTAATTTGGAAACTAATAGGAATTGTTTTTGGACTATATTTAACCATATTAATCGAATATAAAGATGACAAATAATAACTCAAATGAAGAAAAATCAAGTTGCATTTCAATAATTTTAGGATTATCGTTATTTTTCATTGGTGGCTCAATATTACTATCATTGCTAGGAGTTGCTGCAAATATAGTTGGAAAAGTCTTTGGTTTCATTGGAGGAATAATCAAGGGGATTATTTATGTAATTGGAGCAATATTTACAGGAATAGGTAATGTAATTAGTTTCATTTTTAGTGTCAAATTTTTGATTTTAGCACTAATTGTTTTTATTATATTTGCGTGGCTTAATAGCAGAAATGACAAATAAATAGTGAAAAATCGCAGAACAAAGCATCTACGAAAATGCCGCCTAAACGGACGGCACTTCGTAGATGCCACCGTTCTTTGCAATGCCTACGGC
>JANMGN010000428.1:0-3833 GCA_031374645.1 Chitinophagales bacterium
TTGCAAAGTTTTTATAACTTGTTCATAATCGCCACTTTGTGTCAAATTTTGATTGTTAAAATCGTAGCTCGCTCCACTGCAAATCGTTGCAGTTTGGCTCATTTCTTTTTTTGGTAAAACCAATAATTTCAGCTTTATCAAACTATCACAACCTTGTGCCGTTTTTATAACTTGCTCATAATCGCCACTTTGTGTCAAATTTTGATTGTTAAAATTGTAGCTCGCTCCGCTGCAAATCGTGGCAGTTTGGCTCATTTCTTTTTTTGGTAAAACCGTAAAAGTATAAGTTACTACACTATCGCAACCGATACTTGTCTTTATAGTATCTTTATAAACACCTGATTTTGTGTACATTACGCCTTTGAAATTGTATTTTTCGCCAAAACAAATTTGTTCGTTTTCGTTGCCTTCTATTTGATTTCCAAATTTTACTGTGATACAATGCGTAGAATCGCAGCCTTCCTTACTTAGCATTTTTTCACAAAAAGCTGTATCTTTTTTAATACTTATACCATTGATAATTAGTGTTTTACCGTTACACAAATTGATATTTTGTTGTGTTTGTTTGTTTTTCGTAATATTGATAAAAGCAATAGCAGGATCGCTTACGATTTTACCCGTATAAAGATACATCTTCACTTCTCGAATACCAAGCGTAGGCGTAGGCTTATTGTTCGTATAACGCATATTTTTGATGATGTTACTGATGCTGTCTTCTACAAAATCTTTGGGAAAATAAAACCAAATATCATTGCCATTTTGTTTTTTAGTCACGCCCGAAGGTACTTTTCCAAAATATGTAATCGTTTCGTTTCCAATATCTTGCAAACCTTTATCAAGCCAAATATGCAAAGAATCTGCATAACCTGGTCGTGTTTTTATTGCTATATCTTGGTCACAAATCGGAACTGTTCCACTTTCGCATAGGTTTATATTGTAGTCTTTTTCGGTTTTTATAGTGGAGTTATTGCGGTCGAGGTCGAGGCAGGAGAGTGGCGGTTGTATATAAGCTGCAGAAGCGGTAGCACGGGGAAACTGATTTGAGTTACAAACTTTTACCAAATCTTTATTTACAAAATCTAAAATATAAAATGCCTTATCATAGTCGTAGTCAATTAGATAAACGTTGGTAGTATCACAAGTTTCAACAACAAATGACGCAGAAAAATATGTCCATATGTAAGTTGAAGGGAGTTTGAACAATACCTTACTTTTGCTTGCATCTTGCGTATTCACTTCTACTACTTCGTTTAAAATTGCAGAAAGCCCCATTAATTTCCGATTTACATACCATAATGCTTCTAACTGAGGAGTCGGACACTGCCCAATATCTATCCTTGCTTTGCCTGGAAGCACTATTTTGGCTATTTTTTTTAGAGTTGCAGTAAACAATGTGTCTTTATATGTTGCAATTGAAAGCTGTTCTAAGCCAAATGTAGTTTTTTGAGAAGAATCAACTGTATTATTAGGCTTTAAAAAGTAAATAATAGAATCTCCGCAGTAAATGAAGCTTTCATAGTAAGTGCTATATGTGAATTTCCTTGTACTGTTTTTCATTGTATATGGCGTTTTCCCTTGATTTTTACAACTGTCAATAGAGTAAGAGCTTATTCCCCGAAATTTATTATTATTTTCGTGGTTGTAGTAAATTTTTTGAGCAAATAAGGAGGAAAAGAAAAAAAGAAGTATGAATAGGGATAATATTTTTTTCATGTTATAGGATATAAAAAAGCACTAATTTTCTTTTTACAGAAAATTAGTGCTTTTAGTTAAAAAAATTAATAGCTTACTTTTATAAAACGACCTGATACTTGATAAGGGTCGTTATCAATCAAATAATAAAAAATTCCTGTTTGGGCTTCTTTTTCTATATCTAATTCTATGATATTAACACCCGTTTTGACTTCTTTACGAGTATTATGAATTAATCTTCCTTGTTGGTTGTAAACAGAAATATTTGCCATACCAGCTATTGGCATAGAAAAATTAATATAGGTACTTTCTCCTATTAATGAAACAGTTGATGTAGCCTTGAATTTTCCATTTTCTACTATTCCAGCTCTTCCGTTTGCATACTCATCAAAGTTTAATTTTATCGCACTCGCATAGTCTTGGTCAATACTCCAATACTCATGCTCTTTATCTTCATTGAGTTTTATAGCCTCTCGAATATCTACATTGCCTTTTGCTCTAAGTCTGAGTGTGAACATTGTTTGATTGCTTTGAAGTGCCAAAATACTTTCTGCAACCCATAACATTTTTAATTTACCTTCTTCTAATTGTTCTGTATTAAAACAATCGTTAGACATATAAGGAAACCTCTCATTAGGTATCAAAGCCAATACATCAAATTTCTCTTTGTCTATATCAAAATCGGCTTTGTATATAAGGGGCTTAACGTCACGTCCTATTTTGATAGGTACATCTATAATTTCACCATTGTTGGTAATCGAATTTGGTAAGGTAAGATAAGTATCGCTGTCCTCTGGCGCAATTTTTTTTATAAAACTACAATAACACTCGCCGCTCACATCTCCCATTTTTATACCGATAAAATCAATGTTAGTGGCATTGGTATTGGCTAAGTCCACTACATAAGGTTTTCCAACAAGACTTTGGGCGTTAGTAATATAGTTATTGGTACGAGGTACAAATTTCCAACAGTCCTGAAATTCATAAGGATTTCCAGTATTAGGGTCAATAACCCCAAGTAAAATTGTCCGTAATTTTACAATATCCGCAGTTGAAATTGGATTACCAGGAGTGAATGCAACATCAGCGGCAATTTGCTGCCACCAACTAAGGGTCTGATTACCAAGTATATGCTGAGATATTAAAAACATATCCAGCGTATTTAAGCCACATTTTGGGTCTTCGGAGCAATCTTTTGAAGGAAGTACTTCGTAGGTATTATTTGCTGGAAGATTACAACTCATGTACTCACCTTGAGTATTGGTAAGAATAGTTGAATTAGTACAATATGGTATTTTTGTACCAGGCGAAGGTGTTATTGGTGTTATTCTCGTAAATTCCATTTTGACATTTGGAATTTTCCTGGGCGCAACAGAACCCTGACAAGCACCCAATGGGCTAAGTGCAGTACCAGAAATGGTAAGTGCATTTTCAGGAACGTTACAAAAATTTTCAAAAGGATTGGCAGGCGTAGTTACAGGACAAGCGATAACACCACCAGAACCATTCGCAAAATAAAGCATAGGTCCGCCAGTTGGAGAAGTAATACTTCCGTTTGTCAAATCTCTTTGTGGAAAAGATGTATCGTCTAAGACCACACAGCATTCTTCCAATGGGTCGGTGGGAATTAGAAAAATAGAGAAAAGTTTTTTAGAAGGATTAGTCCCAGGTAAATTGAAGCCATTCAAGTTTAATAGGGAATAGTTAATTACATCTGTTCCAGTAAATGTGAGACTTGGAGTACCTCCAACATTTGGGTTTAAAGAATTTGTTGTTTTTGTTTGATCAATAATAAATGGCTTTGGGAATCCAGCTTTTCCACACTTGCTTGCTATCACAATATTTAAATCTATTGCTGCATACTGAATAGGGGAATTTACTGTGTAATCTTTAAAACGGACTTCAATTTCTAATTTCCCTTGCGCTGAGGCATAGGATAGGTACTCAAGTGTACCACATTTAGGTCCTTGTGCGATTACACTACTTAATTGCAATAATAAAAATGCAATCATCAGAACAGGTTTGAACAGGTTTGAACAGGTTTGAACAGGTTTGAACAGGTTTGAACAGGTTTGAAAGAAAAGGGTTGTCTTTTTCATAAGAAAAGGATTGTTTTTGGTACAAAAAATTGGTTTTGAGAT
>JANMGN010000631.1:0-3506 GCA_031374645.1 Chitinophagales bacterium
ACTATTTATCCATCATTTCAGCCTTTTTCAGCCCTTTTTCAGCCCTTTTCCCTGCATCTATTCTATATATATTCAATCGAATTAAAGCTCCTAAAAAAGCCTCACAATCATAACTTGCTAAAAATCAAATAATTATCTTGCAAAAAATATGTACTTCTCGTTTTACCCCTTATATTTTTATACAAAAAAAAACCGCCTCAATAGTACATCGAGGCGGTTTTATATTTTATAGTTAGTGCTTAAAAGGAAATTATCCTTTTTTAGCAGCTTCCATTACTTGTTTTGCAATACCTGCTGGCGTTTCAGCGTAGTGACTGAACTCCATTGTAGATGAAGCACGACCAGAAGTGATTGTACGCAATTCAGTTACATAACCGAACATTTGTGCCAAAGGAACATCTGCTTGAATAGCGATTGCGCCACCCATACGTGTTTCTTGACCTTTTGGCATACCACGACGACGGTTCAAATCTCCGATTACAGAACCTGTGTATTCGTCTGGTGTGATAACTTCCAATTTCATAATTGGCTCCATCAACTTCGGATTACACTTTGGCGCAGCTTCACGGAAACCTTCTTTTGCACACAATTCAAATGCGATTGGCTTACTATCCACCGAGTGCATAGAACCATCAAATACTCTTACTTTCATGCTTTCGATGTTGTAACCAGCCAAAATACCGTTTTTCATCATCGCTGTAAAGCCGTCTGTAATTGGTTTTACGTAGTTTCTATCAATAGAACCTCCTACTATACCCCATTCAAACTGTAATTTTTTCTTACCTGACTTGTAGTCATCGCTTTGTAAGAATTCTTCATCTGCTGGACCCAATTCAAATTCCATATCGGCAAATAAACCAGAACCACCCGATTGCTTCTTCAATTTCTCACGGTGAGAAGTAGAAGTTGTCAATGCCTCCTTGTAACTTACCTGAGGAGCACCTTGATTACACTCTACCTTGAACTCACGACGCAAACGATCCACGATGATTTCTAAGTGTAACTCTCCCATTCCTGAAATTACAGTTTGGTTGGTTTCCTCATCATAGTGAACTTTAAATGTCGGATCTTCTTCTGCTAATTTAGCCAAAGACATACCTAATCTATCTTGATCTTTTTGAGTTTTTGGCTCAATCGCAATACCAATTACTGGCTCAGGGAATACCATAGATTCCAATACGATTTGTTTATCCAAATCACAAAGTGTATCTCCAGTACGAATATCCTTGAAACCAACACCAGCTACGATATCTCCCGCTTCTACTCTATCCATAGGCACTTGCTTGTTAGCGTGCATTTGGTACAAACGAGAAATACGCTCTTTGTTACCAGTACGAGTGTTCATAACATACGAACCAGCATCTAAAGCACCTGAGTAAACACGTATGAAACACAAACGACCTACGAATGGGTCAGTTGCAATTTTGAATGCCAAAGCTGCAAATGGCTCATTAGCATCTGGCTTACGAGATACTTCTTGATCTGTTTTAGGGTCAGTACCTTTTACCGCTTCGATGTCCAAAGGACAAGGTAAGAAGTAACAAACTGCATCTAAACAAGCCTGAACACCTTTATTTTTGAATGCAGAACCACACATTACTGGCGTCATTTTCATGTCCAATACTGCTTGACGGATTGCTGCACGCATTTCTTCGATAGTAATGGTATCTGGGTCTGTAAAGAATTTTTCCATCAACGCATCATCATAAGAAGCAGCTTCTTCTACCAATAACTGACGGTAGTGATTTACATCATCTATCATATCAGCAGGGATAGGAATTTCTTGAAAAGTAGCACCTTGTCCAGCCTCGTCCCAAACGATGGCCTTACCACTTACTAAATCTACAACACCTTTGAAAGTTTCTTCGTTACCGATTGGCAATTGTAAAGGAATAGCGTTTGAGCCTAATTTAGCTTTCATGTCGTTTACAACATTCAAGAAATCAGCACCAGAACGGTCCATTTTGTTTACAAAAGCAATACGAGGCACTTTATAACCATCTGCCAAACGCCAGTTTGTTTCAGATTGAGGCTCTACACCATCAACTGCCGAGAACAAAAACATCAAACCATCCAATACACGCAAAGAACGGTTCACTTCCACCGTAAAGTCAACGTGACCTGGTGTATCAATGATATTGAAATCATATTTTTGACCAGCTACTTCCCATGTACATTTTGTAGCAGCAGAGGTAATCGTGATACCACGCTCTTGCTCTTGCTCCATCCAGTCCATAGTTGCTGCACCTTCGTGAACCTCACCAATTTTGTGAGAAACACCTGTGTAAAAAAGGATACGCTCAGTAGTAGTCGTTTTACCCGCATCAATGTGTGCAGCGATACCAATGTTTCGCGTGAATCTTAGATCCTTAGCCATGACGATTTTTAATTTAAAATTTTAATTTGTATATAGAGTATATTTCTATTTTTTAATAAAAATAAAACTCCGAAATTGTATATAACTGATTTTCAAAGAAATAGCTTACATATTTTTAAAAAAAATATACCATTCTCTAAAACGAGTGCAAAGGTAATACCTTTTTCATTGATAGTCAAATATTTAGCCATTTTTTAGACTATTTTAATTTATTTAATGTTTTTTTAATATAAAGGCAATTATTTTTACCCATGCAGGATATACTTTATATAAAATTAACCTTATTTTACCTTGTTCCGATAAATAAGTGTGTTCGTAGAATTATCCTAATCCTTCATAAAATATTTTATATCTTGCAACCCGATTGTAATTTTAGTGTCATTCTGAAATACAAAAATAGAATTATAATTTAAATGTCGTAACGAACCCTAACAGGGTTATATTGACAAAAAGCTCTAAATAATTACATTTCTTACGAGTTTTTGATTGAAATCCTGTCAGGACTTTATACTTTCGACAAAAAACAATAATTCTAAAAAACAAAATACAACTATGCAAAAATTAGCTTTCACACTCCTTTGTTTTGCTTTTATTTTACAAAACGCTTTTGCTCAGTTAGCTGAAAAAAGAACAATTGCCGCTACTCGCATCACTGGAAAAATTACGATTGATGGAAACCTTGATGAACCTGAGTGGAAAGATGCTCCTGCCGCAACAGATTTTGTTTTTTCTTGGCCCACACCTGGCAAAAAAGCGACACAAAAAACGCTCGCTCGCATCGTATATGATGATTTTGCACTTTATGTTTCGGCTTATTGCTACGACACAAAGGCGGATAGTATCGCCAAAGTATTGAATAAACGGGACGATATGAGCAATTCTGATTTTTTTGGTTTTTTGATAGATACTTATAAAGATGGGCAAAACGCAGTCGAATTTGATGTAACACCAGCAAATATACAGCGTGATGTGAAGTATTCGCTTGCAAATGCAAATAGTAATAATGACAATAGCAATGGCGAAGACAGCAATTGGGACGCTGTTTGGAAATCTTCTACCAAAATAGTGTCCGATGGTTATATAGTAGAAATGGAAATTCCTTATGCTGCCATTCGTTTTCCCAAAAAAG
>JANMGN010000514.1:0-2126 GCA_031374645.1 Chitinophagales bacterium
TGAAAAAGGAGCAGATGTGCAAAATTTCCCTATCCTTTTGCAGTCGCCAGCGGAATCTGGAATGTTGGTAGTCGATTTTGACAATTCTAAAAAATATCAATATTTTATTCCTGCTAAAAATGGAAATATTTATGGTTTTGAGCGCAACGGAAAGCCTGTTGCAGGCTGGAATCCGAGGATGGGCGTAGGTAAAATAAAAGTTCCTATGCGTCATTTTCAGACCGAAGGAAAAGATTTTATTGTGGCTATAAATGACAAAAATCAGGTTTATACGTTTAGGAGAAACGGTGATTTGCGTTTTTCGGTAGCTGCCGAAGGAGAGGTGCTTTCTGCGCCAGGTTTTCAGCCGAATCCGCCCGAACGTATCGTCGTAACAAATGCCAATGGCTATGCTCAAAATATTAATTTTGCTGGCGAAACATTCAAATTAGCACTCAAAACTGGTGCTGGAAATAAGCACAAATTTATTTATACCGACGTTGTTGCTGACAGCAAAAATGAGTATATCGTGCTGAATAACAACGTTTTAGCTTGTTATGGTTATGATGGGGAAACGTTTGGGAAATTTTTTGAACATAAATTTCAAGATACGATAGATGATATTTTTGCGATTGATTTTCCGAAAAAAGACAAGCACTATATTGGCTTGACTTGTAAGGCTTCTTCGCATATTTTTTTGATGGATGGTAAAGGCAAAATCTATAAAGAATTTCCACTCGGAGGTTCTACGCCTTTTACACTTTGTAACTTTTTGGGCGAAGATATTACGACACTTATCGTGGCAAATGGGGCGAGTATTTATACGTATAAGTTGAAATAAAAGAGGATAATCACGTTTTTCTAAAAAACGAAAAAAAAAAAGGCTTTGTATGACGATACAAAGCCTTTTTTAATTATTTTTATCCTTTCAATTTTGCTAAACTCTCTTCCAAAATCTTAATCCTTGCTTCGGCATCTGCTTTCTTTTTGCGCTCATTTTCAAGCACTTGTGCAGGTGCGCCAGCTACGAAACGCTCATTAGAGAGTTTGGCATCTACTGATTTCATGAAACCTTGCTGACGAATGAGTTCCTCATTGGCTTTCTTGATTTCAGCTTCCACATCTATTTCTTTTTGTAAAACTACGTAATATTTTTCTGCACCTGCAATAATCGTAACACTATTTTCTGGCGCATCGCCAAAGGCAAAAGATTTCAAATTACCCAATTTTGCTACCATTTCTATAATGCCTTCTTGTGCATAAATTGCTTTTGCAGAAGCATCAGGTTGAATAGTAACGTCCAATAATTCTATCATTTTTACGCCATTGGCATTGCGAGTTTCACGTATTTTCGTGATAACCTCTTTGGCATTTTCTACTTTTTGTAAAAAATCTTCTTTGAAAGCACCTGCTTTCGGATAAGATTGTACACAAACATCGTTTCCATCTTGACGATTGCGCAATTTGTGCCAAATTTCTTCGGTCAAAAATGGCATATATGGATGCAACATCACCATCATTTTTTCAAAAATAGCAATCGTTCTATCCAATGTCAATTTATCAACAGGTTTTCCATAAGCAGGTTTTACCATTTCTAAATACCAAGAGCAGAAATCGTCCCAAATGAATTTGTACAAATTCATCATACACTCCGACAAACGGTAATTTTTAAAGTCTTCTTCTAACTGAACAAGTACCTTATCCATTTTGTCATTCATCCATTTTGCAGCCAACGCATTAACTTTTGCTACATCTGCATCTTCTTGACTATCAACGACTTCCCAACCTTTTATTAAGCGCAAAGCGTTCCAAAGTTTGTTGCAAAAGTTACGCCCTTGCTCACAAAGTTTGCTTTCATTGAGTACCTGACCATCGGAGCCAATTGGCGCGTCAAAAATCAAATCTCCACCAGCAGGCGCAGTTGCCAACATTCCAAAACGAACGCCATCTGCTCCGTAAATATCTAAAAGCGTAAGTGCATCAGGCGAATTTCCGAGCGATTTTGACATTTTTCTACGTTTATTATCACGTACCATTCCTGTAAAATACACATCTTTGAAAGGTCTTTCATTTTTAAATTCAAAACCAGCCATCGCCATACGTGCCACCCAAAGGAAGATAATATCCCAACCCGTCACCAACACGCT
>JANMGN010000556.1:0-2777 GCA_031374645.1 Chitinophagales bacterium
AAACTAAATAAAGATGAAATTATTCTTATCTATCCTGATTGGCTTTTTGGGCTACCAAATATCTTTTGCACAAGGTGGCACTTGCTCTCACAAACACGATTTTTTGGGTTTTTTAAATAAAAAACGCCCTATTGCTCCGACTGATTTTGACATTAAAAATTATGTTTTCGACCTAAATATTGAGCGAAATTCTCGCTCAGTTTCTGGGAATGTAACTTTAAAAGTATTGGCAAATGCGCCTATCTCAGAGGTAGAACTCGAACTACATGACAATTTTACCATCGATTCAGTAGTAGTTTTAAAAAAAGCTATAAAAGCAAAAAAAACGACTGCTAACCGTTTTTCTTTTCCAGTTTCGGCGAATAAAAATGATATTTTTGATGCTACGATTTACTACAAAGGAAATGCTCCTTTGGGCGCAAACGATTGGGGCAATGGCTTAGTGCAGAAAAAAGATGCAACTTATGCTGCGGATATTACATACAGTTTGTCTGTGCCTTTTTTGGCGCACGAGTGGTTTCCTTGCAAGCAAGTTTTGACGGATTTGATAGATTCTGTTACAATGAAAATCACGACAGATACTTCTAATACAGTAGCTTCCAATGGTCTGTTTGTCAGCGACTTAGCAAAACCAAAAGGTAAACATACTGTTACTTGGCATACAAATTATCCTATCAATTATTATTTGATTTCTTTTGTGGTTGGCAAATATATCAGCTACGATTTTGATGTAACTTTACCAGGCAAAAAAGACAAAATGCCTGTAAAAAATTATTTGTACAATGCAAAAGTATTACAAGCAAAAAAGGCAACCTTAGATAATACAGAAGCATTTTTGGGCAATTATTCCAAACTTTTTGGGACTTATCCTTTTGAAAAAGAAAAATTTGGAACAATCATCACGCCGCTAAGTGGAGGAATGGAGCATCAAACGCTCGTAAATTTAGCGACCGATTACGATAAATATTTGTTGGCGCACGAGATGGCGCATCAGTGGTTTGGAGATAATGTAAACGTAAAAACATTCCATGATATGTGGCTCAATGAAGGCTGGGCTTCGTATTGCGAGTACCTGACGGCTGAAAAGTTATTTCCTGCGGACGCTGTAAAATACATGGATAATTTTCACAATCAAGCCTACGGCGTAGAGGCTCGTGTTTATGTAGCAGATACGTCAGATTTTCAAAAAATTTACAATGGTGCAGTATATAATAAAGGCGCTGCGATTTGCCACACTTTGCGTGATGAAATCGGCAGCGACTCGCTCTTTTTTGGTGCAGTGACGGCTATTCAAACTATTTTTAAAAATAAAAGTATTGATGTACCTACCTACAAGGCGTTTGTAGAAAAATATACTGGCAAAGATTTGACTTTATTTTTCAATCAATGGTACTACGGTTACGGTTATCCACGTTTCACGATTACTTACGCTAATAAAAATAATACGCTGGTTATCAAGTCATTAGAGCAAGGTTCGAGTAAATTAACGCCACTTTTCAAGACAAAAGTAGAATTTTTGCTCAAAAGAACAAATCAAGCTGATACTTTGGTAGCGGTATATCAAGACCAAAATGAGCAATCATTTTCTATCAAAAATATAAGCGGAATAAAAAGTTTGGTTGTAGATCCTCGCAATGTGATTTTAAATAAAGTAGTTAGTATAAAAGAAGATATTTCACTCGATGTAACAGAAGAAGAAATTACAAATGATTTTCAAATTT
This sequence comes from Chitinophagales bacterium, assembly GCA_031374645.1. Lineage (GTDB taxonomy): Bacteria > Bacteroidota > Bacteroidia > Chitinophagales > Saprospiraceae > CANHEE01. The sequence goes on from JANMGN010000556.1 coordinate 1,722, forward strand.
TTCCCAATCCAGCGCAAGGTATTTTGAATATAAATACTTCACAAACAGGCGATTATACAGTAGAAATTTTTTCAAACGATGGTTTTAAATTGTTTAAAAAAGAAAAAATGAATACGGAAAAAAAGACAATTGACATTTCTGATTTAATGAATGGGCAGTATATTATCAAAATTCAAAATAGTGGAAAAACACTCTTGGTAAAGAAAATTTTGGTGGTAAAATAAAATAATAGCCAACCAATCAAGGTATTATAATGTTGTACAAACCAATTATATCGTTTGTACAACATTTTTAATTTAAAATTATGAGAGAAATTATAAAATCTATTCGTCCCGAATTGGCGACGGACAAAGACAAAACAAGTACATTTGAAACATTTCAGAACGAAACTTTACGCCCGATTTTGAAATTTCAAAATGAGCTTTTAGTAGAAATTATCAAATATTATATTGAGAAAAGAAAAGGCGCATACCACCAATTGTCGCTAAAAGAACGTACACCTTATTTGGAACACGCTATCCGTCAGGATTTTCGTTTCAAAAGTTTACTTCAAGGAGTAATTATCGGACACTTTACCAATGAAGAATTTTTGATTTATATCGAAAATGAAGCTGAATTGGGCAGAAAAATGACGGATTTATTGGTACAAAGAGTGGTTTCTCAAATAGAAATTTTTTAGAAATACGAATAATGCCCAGTAATTTTATAAGAAAAAAGGCAGTCAGAAAGTTCCTGACCTCTACCAATATTATGTACAATCAAGTGACGGCTACCGTCACTTGATTTTTTATTTACAACAATGCCTATATGTGTCAGATTTTTTGGCAAATTCCATGTAACTATGTCGCCAGGTTTATAATCAGATGGAGTATTGGAAATAGCTTTTATTTTGCCAAATTTTCCAAAAAAAGTCATCAAGTTGGGTACTCTACGGTGGTCAATATTTTTGTCAGTAGATTTGAGTTGCCATTTTTGCGGATAAGATTTGAAGTTTTTTTTCATATCTTCATGCACAAGTTGCTGTAAATCAATACCTAATTTACGATAAGCACGAAT
>JANMGN010000617.1:0-6767 GCA_031374645.1 Chitinophagales bacterium
TTTTTCGCACTTTTGGAGAAATAAAAAAATTGCTTTCTCTTACAAAGCGAAGGAATAATTTGCTTTCGCTTGACAAGGCTTGCATCTTTGTAATATAAAAACAAACGATAAGCAAATTAAAAGTATCGTATCGTTTTTTTATTAGAAAAACAATTAAAAATAACTTTTAAACTCGGTAAATAATTTTGATAAAATCAGAAGCAATTTACCTTAAATATTTAACATTATGAAAAAGTCAATCATCATCATCGCAGCAATTTGTATTGCAAATTTCGTTTTTGCACAAGATATTATCATCAAACGCAATAGCGATTCCCTAAAAGTAAAAGTTACGGAAGTGAATATCGATGAAATAAAATATCGTTTTTCTACCGAACCAGATGGCGCAAGCTACAGCATCGATAAAGCCGAAGTTGCTCTAATTCGTTTTGAAAGTGGAAGAGTAGAAACTTTTGAAGCCAATTATTTAGCTCCTATCGCCACCAATTTACAAACAAAACGTGCTTTAAAAATAAATCTTGTCGCACCAGTTTTAGGCTATACCAAAGTGAGCTATGAGCAAATGGTAAAACCTGGGCAAAGCATCGAGTTTTCAGGAAGTTTTATTGGTTTGGGTATTGAAAGACAAAATGAAGCAAGAGGTTTTGCGGCAAGTGCAGCTTACAAATTTATCAAAACACCAAACTATTATACAAGAGGTATCAGAACTACGCATCAGTTACAAGGACTTTATGTAGCTCCTACGGTGCAAGTTGGTGCATTTAGCGCAACTGACAATCCAATAATTCGCATTTTTAGCCAAGAAAGTACAGAACGTACCAGTACAAGCTACGCTACGGGAATGTTATATGTAGGCTCACAATCTATATTTGGTAATTCTTTTTTGATAGATATAAATGCAGGATTAGGAATAGGCGCTGTTTCTGGGACAGAAAGAATACTTTTATATGGTGTATCAAGCGGTGGCAATATTTTCTTTGGTGCTAACCTAAAAGTTGGTTATTCGTTTTAAAAAAATAAACTAAAATTGCTCCTTTTTCTTCTGGGCGGTATGCGAAGCCTGAAAAACACGACGACAACTTTTAGAGGAAGGAGCAATTTTTTTAGACCAAAAATAAAACCAAATAATATTTGTTAAATAGGCGATAAAAAAACAATTAATCCGATTCTATTTCGTTATTAATAGTGAATACAAAACTTTTAATCATGAAAAAAAGAATTTTACTTACGCTTACCTTATTTAATTTGGGTTTCAGTATTTTACAAGCGCAAAATTTTACCCTAAGCGGCTCTATCAAAGACCGAGCAAGTGGCGAAACGCTCATCGGAGCGAACATTAGCAATCCTACCAAAATCAGCCAAAATACAGTTTCTAACAGCTATGGCTTTTATTCTATAACCTTACCGAGTGGCAACTATCAGTTTAAAATATCTTATATCGGCTACAAAGATAAAATGATTTCTGTGACATTAAATTCTAATCAAAAACTGGATATAGAATTAGATGAAAACGGTGTAGCTATTGAAGAAATTGTTGTTTCGGCAAAAGAAAAAGACAATAATATTCAAAGTACCGAAATGGGAACTATTGGGGTGCAAATGGAAACGATAAAAAAGTTGCCTGCACTCATGGGCGAAGTCGATATTATGAAAACGTTACAACTTTTGCCTGGCGTAAAATCGGCTGGCGAAGGCGGTGTAGGTTTTTATGTTCGTGGCGGCGGACCTGACCAAAACCTAATTCTTTTAGACGAAGCAACTGTTTATAACTCAGGACATTTACTTGGTTTTTTCTCTGTTTTTAATGCAGATGCTATCAAAAACACTACTTTAATCAAAGGTGGAATGCCAGCTCAATATGGCGGAAGATTATCTTCGGTCGTAGATATTCAGATGAAAGAAGGCAACGATAAGCACTTTAGCGCAGAAGGTGGCGTTGGTTTAATCGCTTCTCGATTGACGATTCAAGGGCCTATACAAAAAGAAAAAAGCTCTTTTATAATCTCAGGAAGACGTACTTATGCCTTAGATTTGGCACAACCGTATATCAAAACTACTAATTTTGCTGGTACGAATTATTACTTTTATGACTTTAACGCAAAGGCAAACTATCGTCTTTCTGATAGAGATCGTTTGTATTTTAGTGCTTATTTTGGTCGTGATGTTTTGACTTATAATTCCAAAAAACGTGACATCAATTTTCAGCTCCCTTACGGAAACAAAACGGCAACATTACGTTGGAATCACTTGTTCAAAAATCAATTGCTGTTTATGAATCTTTCTTTGATTTACAATGGTTATAATTTTAATGCCATAAGCAGACGAGAAACTTTTAGCCTTCAATATAGTACAGGGATAAATGATGCAAACGTAAAATTGGATTTTGACTACCTGCCCAATACCAGCCACAGTATAAAATTTGGAGCGAATTATACACATCACACATTCACGCCTGGTATTGCTACTGCAAAAAGCAAAGACATCGTTTTTAGCAATGATAAATTTCCATTTAATGCGCACGAAGCAGCTGTTTATGTACAAGACGAATGGAAAATTTCTGACCGTTTGAGTATTAATTTTGGCTCACGGTTTTCCTCTTTTAGCCAAGTAGGCGAATACGCATCGCTTCTTTCAGACAAAAAATATGGCAAAAACGAAGTTGTAAAAACCTACTTTGGTTTCGAGCCACGCATCAGTGGAAAATACTCTTTGTCAGCCGTTTCTTCTATAAAAGCAGCAATTACAAGAAACAATCAGTATGTTCACTTGGTCAGCAACTCCAATTCTACCTTGCCTGGCGATATTTGGGTGCCAAGTACAGAAGTCGTAAAGCCACAAATTGCAATACAATATGCGGTTGGTTATTTTCAAAATTTCTTAAACAACAACTACGAAACTTCTCTTGAACTCTATTATAAAGATATGAAAAATCAGATAGATTATCGAGAAGATTATGTGCCTGATGCTGCTACAAATTTAGAAAAAGAGTTTGTTTTTGGTCGTGGCTATTCTTATGGTGCAGAGCTTTTAATCCGCAAAACCAAAGGTAAACTCAATGGTTGGATTGGTTACACATGGTCTAAAACGGATCGTATTTTCCCAGCTATTAATGAGGGCAAAGCATTTCCGATTTTATATGACCGTCGCCATGATTTATCAGTGGTTGTGAACTATCAAATAAGTAGAAAATGGGAAATGGGTGGCGTATTTGTGTATTCCACAGGCAATGCTTACACACCTACCGAAAGCCTTTATTTTGTAGATAATCGTCCGTATATCAACTATGGGCCACGCAACTCGGCACGTATTCCGAATTATCATCGCATGGATGTTTCGTTCACTTATACGCCAAGACCCAATAGTACCAAACGCTTCAAATCGTCTTGGAATTTTGCCCTTTACAATGCTTACAATCGCTTAAATGCCGTATTTTTATACACTGATTTTATCCAAGATTTTGAAAAAAATACCACCAAAGCAACTGCTTATAAAGTAACTATTTTTCCAATTATTCCGTCTGTTACTTGGAATTTCAAATTCAGGTAAAGTAATGAATAATTAAAAATGGTATTAACTTAGGTAGCACGGACTTTAGTCCGTGACAATTTATAAATGATTGTATTTTATGGTATTCTAATCCGTATATTGCAACGGACTAAAGTCCGTTTTACCAGCCAACTAAGCTCTTACTAAAAATAAATAATTTAAAATGAATAATTTAAAATTTGCTCATTTTAACTATAATTCATTCATTTTCAGCATATTAAAATCTTAATACTTATTAGAAATGAAAGAAACAGCACTATATTTTTTATCTATTATCATAACGACTTTCATTTTTTCCGCTTGTGAAAAAGAGATTGACCCTGGCATAGAATATGTGCCACGAATTGCAGTAGAAGGCTACATCGAAGGAGGCGAACGCTCTACGCCACCTTATGTGATTTTAACCAGAAGTCTAAACCTTTTTAGCACTTTAAACCCTGCCGATTACGAAAAATATTTGGTACACAATGCTAAAATATTTGTCAGCGACGGAACAAATAGCGATACGCTAACAGAGGTTTGTTTGAATAACTTGACACCGCAACAAAAACTAATTGCAAGCCAATTTTTAGGTATCAATATTGATAGTCTTGATGGAGTAAATGCAAGTATTTGCATATATACCTCACTGAATAACAAGATATTAGGAAAAGCTGGTAAAACGTACTCGATGCGAATAGATGCCGAAGGACAAACTTTGACCGCATCGACAACTATCCCAAATCAGATAAAATTGGATTCTATTTCAACTGTTCCTTTGCCCAATAATCAGAATGATACCATGCGACAAATGCGTGGTTATTTGACTGACCCAGCAGGCGTTGCGAATTATTACCGTTATCAAGTGAGCATCAATGATGGCTCGTTTCGGGCAAGAGGAAATTCGGTTTTCAATGATAATTTTTTTGATGGAAAACCAAGTTTCGAGTTTCCTTTGAGCAATCCTATTTTGCCAAACCAAGCAAAAGTAAATTTTGAAACGGCTGGTTTGTATAAAATTGGCGACAAAGCAACCATAAAGTGGATGGTTATTGATTTTCCACATTATGATTTTTGGCGTACTTCGGAAGCAAGCGCTCAGAATGTTGGTCCATTTTCTACCTATACCCGTATCACAAGCAACGTAAAAGGTGGATTAGGTATTTTTGGCGGTATTTGTTCGAGTTACTACACAAAAGTTATTACAAAGTAAAATATACAAGTATCTATAAGGAATGACAAATAAAAAAACGTGAATAACTCAGCGAGAGTTATTTACGTTTTTTTATTGTAAAATTACATCTTGTACACCTTTTAGGCTACGTGCCACTTTGCTTCTGTAAATTTTCCATCTGTGTAATGAAATATCGCTTTTCTATTGCCTGTATGATGCAAAAATAGCCATTCTATACTTTTGACTTTACATTCTACCACACAAAAATTTGCTCTAAAAGGATTACTTTCAGCTTCCGTTGGCTCGGTAGTCGTAAATTTTTCGTCGTAGCCAATAGAAGGAAAATCCACTTCATCGTGTGGTGCAGCAACGGTCATGTAACACCTGCGGCTTTGCGGATTGGTCGCTACCCAACGTTGTTGAGCAAGCTCATTATCGGTATGAATATCGACTAATGCACTAATAGTCAGCTGTATATGACGATGTGCATCGTACAATAAAATACTAATGGTAGGATTTTTTTTCAGATGTTTGTACTTTCGAGAGCGAGTATCAGTGTGGAAAGATAAAGTCTTTTGTACTTCATCCGTTTTACGAAGTACAACCGTCCGAAGCATAGGTTGCTGACTTTCCTCGTCCCAAGTACCAATCGTCATCGTATGAAAACCATCACGAGATTTGCTCGCACCATTGATGAGATTTTTCCAAATCAATCCTTCTATTTCGTTGATATTGTAAGGAATATCATTGATTGTTATCGTATTTTTTTCCATGTTTAAAAGACAAATAAAAGCAGGTTTTGTTCAAAAACAAAAAAACAGCTAAACAAGAATGAACTTATTTAGCTGTTTTTACTTTATTTATAAAAACAAACCTTACAAAGTGTAAGCGATACGAGCGAATACATAACGACCATTGAAGCCCATTTGTTGAACACGACGGCTATATACAAAACGACCTAAGCCCATGTTTCCAGAGTGTGAGTGTACATCTTGATAAACATCTAATAGGTTGTTAGCACCTACCGAGATAGTCAATCCTTTTGCAATACCGTAACTTGCGGTAATATCCGTAGTCACTTTTGCTCCAAAAGTTTGGTCTAAAGTTTGTAATGCGTCTTTGTCAAACGCATTTTTAGGGAATTTTGTAGCATCTGCTGTAATCGTAGGATCAAGGTAAGTTACTTGACCGAAGCGTGTAAAACGTAGCATCAAACCAGCTTTCTTGTACTTTAAATTGAACGTTGCGCTTTGCTTGTCTGTCGGGCTTGCTACCTCAATACGGCTTTGATCTTCACGGTTAAAATAATTAGCCAACTGACCAGAAGCCTTTAATACGTCTGTCGCTTTTACCGCAGGCAAACCGTCAGTACCTTTTACTACTTTATTCGTGATGAAAGTACCAGCAATATTTGTTCTAAGCTCAAAGTCATCACCAAATTTATGCGTATATGCAATTACTGCTTCATAACCATTTGATTTAGTGTCGATTGCGTTTGTAAATACATTTGCTGCACCTGCATTTGCTGTGTTTAATTGTGCTTGTAAAGCCGTGTTAGTACCACCCGTAAAGTTATTGGTAAGGATAATACGGTTTTTAATGCCGATATTATAGTAATCAAAAGTTACTTCCAATCCTTTGAGAGGACGCAAAGTAATACCTGCTGCATAACTTTGAGAAATCTCTGGCCCTAATTTAGGGATACCTAAAATTTCTGCAACACGACTATCATTTGTAAAAGTACCACTTTCTACAGGTACTAAACCTGCTGCTGTGGTTACAAATAAGGTATTTGTCTTGGCATAAAATTTTTGCTGTAAAGATGGCGCACGGAAACCTGTACTAAAAGAAGCACGGAGTGTTACCATATCTAAAAGGATATAACGAGCCAATGCTTTGTAGCTAAAATTAGTACCAAAATCAGAATAGTTTTCAAAACGAGCTGCTGCACCAACCATCAAATCTTTGGTAATATCCAACTCCAAATCGGCATAACCCGCTTGATTGTTACGCTTATTAGTACCTTCATTTTCAGTTAAAAATCCAGAAAACACTTGTGAACCTGCTG